>DAOVTY010000175.1 GCA_030632865.1 Bacteroidota bacterium | reverse complement strand
TTTATCAGTATAATCGTGGAAAAAAGGGGAAAGAGGGATTTGCAGTTACAATGATGCTTTTCTTATTTACCGGACTTGCAATTGTTGTTTATCTAAATCAATATCCGTTTCAGCCTCGCGAGCGAGATTATGCTTATACAGGTTCGTTTTACGCATTTGCTATTTGGATTGGATTGGCTATTCCTGCTTTTTATTCAGTAATAAAAAAAATAATTAAGGGAGTTCCTGGAGCTGCTGCTGTTACATTAATTTCGCTTGTTGTTGTGCCTGGAGTTTTGGCTACAGAAAACTGGGACGACCACAATAGATCTAATCGTTATATGGCTCGCGATTATGCAATAAATTATTTAGAATCGTGTGCGCCAAACGCCATACTTTTTACTTATGGCGACAACGATACATTTCCGCTTTGGTATGTGCAAGAAGTGGAAGGAGTGCGTCCTGACATTAAAATTGTTAACCTGAGTTATTTAGGAATGGATTGGTATATAAACCAACAAACAATGGCAACAAACGATGCAGCACCTGTACCGTTTACATTTAGTAGAGATAAATATTTTATGGGAAGAATGGATGCTGTTTTGTTTCAGGAGCGCATTAAAAAGTCGGTTGAACTTAGCGAAGCAATGAAGTTTTTGGCTAGCGATGATATTAGAACAAAAGTGAAAGTTTCTAGTGGCGAAATGATGGATTTTTTCCCGTCTCGAGAATTTCATATTACCGTAGATAAACAAAAAGTTTTGGAGACGGGAACTGTTAAAGCTGAGAATGCAGATCTGATTGCTGATAGAGTAACTTTTAAAATTGGTAAGAATTATATTCCAAAAAGCGAAATGGCAATTTTAAATATTATAGCTGCAAATAATTGGGAACGACCAATTTATATAGATCACAGTTTGCTTCATACCGGAAATATATATTTTACCGACTGGCTACAATTCGAAGGTCTCGCTTATAGGTTTGTTCCAATAAATACAAAACCCAACGGAATAGCAAGAGGAAGAGTTGATGCTGATATTTTGTACGATAATGTAATGAATAAATTTGTTTGGGGAAATGTGAATGACCCTAAAGTTTTTTTGGATGAGTATAATAAAAAAGAACTGAAAATAATTCAGGCTCGTTATATGTTTGCCAGATTGGCACAGGCGATGAACGAAAAAGGAGAAATAGAAAAAGCTATTGAGGTTTTAGATAAAATGTTCGAACTTTTTCCTGACGAAAAACTACCTTTATCATACGACTCATTTCAGGCTGTGGAGTTGTATTATCGTGTAAACGAAACAGAGAAAGCAAACGAATTAGTTAAAGCAATGGCAAAAAATAGTTTTGGTTTGCTAGAGTACTATTTCTCTCTACCCGAGAAATTTGCAAGTTCTATTCAAAACGAACAAAGACGTGAAATGTCGCATTTGCAAAATATTGTAATTATAACTCGACAATACGAGCAGTCTGAACTGAATAAAGAAATTGACGATAAATTGAAAGAGTTGATTGCCAGACTTCAAAAGGAAATAGGAAGATAGATAAAGTTTATAGTTCAAAATTTTTGCTGTTTACTCTTTCCTCTCTATTTGTTTACGTAATTTATTTACAAGTTTCGAGCCGCGAGATAAAATCGCTGCTGTTGAGTGATACTCCATTTCATGTTCGATAATTGCAAGTATTTCGGGTTTTAAATCAGTCTCTTTTTCCGATATATTATATAATATCTGCATTGCATGAACACGCACAGCCGGAGGTTCTTTTGCTGAAGTTAATGCAATTAAACAGTAATCAACTAAAAAACTAAAATGGGTTTCAGGAATGGGATTCAAACTTATCTGACGAAGAAAATGCCGTTTTTTACTCGAATGTTTTTCAAGCTTTAATTGTAATATTATTTTATTTATAAAAGGCAAAACTATGTTGGGATAATTTTCATGAACTTTGTCGACAATGTATGCTGCACGCCAACTTTGTGGCTCATTGCTGTACAAGGCAATCTCTATTAATGTGTCGAAATCCTCGTGATGCTCTCCTAGTCTTTTTATTATTAATGGCAAGTTTTCCCAAGAGTTAATTAATTCGAGTAAGTCCTGTTTTATCATACTTTACATTTAATACAAATATAGTTTTCAAAACTTATTCTGAATAATATTTGTATTCTAAAATGTGCTTCTCGAAATATTATATAAATTGAGATTTTAAATAACCCGAATTTTATGACTGCTTTAAAAGTAACATGTGCTTTAATTATTTTGAATAAAAAAGTATTAGTTGTACAAAACAATGCTAACTCCGACCATGCCTTTAAGTGGGAGTTTGCAGGCGGAAAAATTAGAGTTAACGAAACAGAAGAAGATGCAATTAAACGTGAGATTAATGAAGAGTTGGAAATTGAAATTGATATTCTTCAAAAAATAAATAGAGTTGATTTTGATTATGACTTCAAACAAATTGTATTAATACCGTTTCTATGTTCAATAAAAAAGGGTGAGCTAAAATTAAACGAACATAAAGATTTTAAGTGGGTGAATTATACTGAATTATACGAAATAGATTTTTCGGGAGCAGATAAAAAGCTAATTAAACAGAAACAAAACTTGGCAATATTAAAAGAATATATTGGGAAATAAATGTACAATTACGGATAAAATTACTCCCCAGCCAATAATCGATAAAATCATATAAATAATAATGTATTTGCGGTTAGAATAATACTTATTTGCAAGAAATGCTCCCACCGGAATTGTAAGTAATACCGGAGTTGCAATAACAATTCCCCATAAACCATAAGTTGTTTTTATCTTCGCAATAAATCGGGCTTTTCTCGAAAAAACCTTTGGGTCTCGTTTTTGTATTTTCCTCTCGCAATAATCGGCGTACCTTGTTTTTATTCCTGGCGGAACTATAGTGCAAATGCAAGGCCACGCAATTTTAATACCCAATAATATTGGTTTTGTGAGATAGAAAAAAAATAGAAATCCGCCAATTCCTCCAAATAACACTAAAACTATAGCAAGCTTATAATCGAACCCGATTATCATCGCATACGGAAGCGTGAATAAATATTTTACCGAAGCGAGCAATATTACATGTATAATTTTTATTGCCATTTTTCATCAACTAAGCTTACTTAAAAACGTAGCATTTCTGAAAATGTTTCGACTTTAGGAGATATTTAATATTTCTTAATAGATTAAAAATCTCAATTCACCACATTTTGGGGATTGTCCTCTATAAATGCTTTTATATTTTCGGTAGCAATATTCATCAATCTTGTTCGAGCTTCTAAAGTTGCCCATGCAATATGAGGAGTAATAAAGCAGTTTTTTGCTATCGTTAGTGGATTGTTTTTATCTGCTGGCTCTACAGATAAAACATCAAGCCCAGCACCAGCAATTTTCTCGCTGTTTAATGCATCGGCTAAATCTTGCTCATTTATTAGCAGGCCACGACCGGTATTAATCAAGAATGCTGAAGGCTTCATTTTTGAAATTGTGGCTTTGTTTATAAACCCTGTATTCTCGGTTGTTAATGGGCAATTAATACTTATAAAGTCACTTTCAGAAAGAAGTGTTTCAAGGTCAACTTGATTAGCTTTAATATCTGCACTCTTTTTGCTGCGGTTATTAAAAATTACGTTCATCCCGAAAGCTAATCCAACCTTTGCTACTGCCTGCCCTATTTGACCAAAACCAATAATTCCCAAAGTTTTGCCTACTAACTCAATTTGTGGAGTTTTCCAGTATGCAAAATCTACACTTTTTGACCAGTCGCCGGCAGAAACAGAATTTGCATGAATAGAAACATTTTGGGCAAAATTTAATATGTGCGAGAAAACCATTTGAGCCACCGAAGCGGTACTATAAGAAGGAATATTTGTGACGGTAATTCCTGCATTTCTTGCAGCAACTGTATCAACAACATTATATCCGGTTGCTAAAACTCCAATAAATTTAAGATCGGGTAGTTTAGAAATAATCTCTTCGTTAATAATCACTTTATTTGTGAAAATGGCATTTGCATTTTTTGCGCGTTCAATAAAAAACTTGGGTGGAGTGCGGTCGTAAATTGTACAATTACCTAATTTTTCAATTCCGCTCCAGCTTAAATCGCCGGGGTTTAAAACATACGAATCGAGTACTACAATTTTCATCTGTTTCATATAAATTAATTTTCTGTTCCTTGCAAAAGAACAAATTTAATAATTGAAATTCTTTTTTTATTTAAATATGTTCTAATTATTCACTAACCATAAATTTATTTTTAATTGAAAATTATTGCAGAGAACACTTTGTTAAAGAAAGAGTTAGCCGAACTAAGAGATTTAGGGGTCAGCAGAATAAACATAAATGGCTTTAAAAAGCTCAACATAAAGATTGAAAATAATCTTTGACTCTGCACCCGATGCAATTTTTTTGATGGATTTTTGTGAAGTATTTTTAGACATTAATAATTTTTGCACAAGGTTATAGGTCTAAATAAAGAAGTTAGTTTTGATTTATTTCCTAGAAATTTCCTAAAAACAAAGGCGAATATCGTTAAAATATTCGCCTTTAATGTTTACCTTTTTAAGAAGTGGTGCCACCTGGAATTGAACCAGGGACACACGGATTTTCAGTCCGTTGCTCTACCAACTGAGCTATGGCACCCTTTTATTTTGGTGATGCAAAAGTAAACATTTTTTTAAATTCACAAAGAAAATATACTTCAAACGAAAAAAAAATGATTGTTTCTTGAAATTTGTATTTAGCTAAAATATAAAAGGATAATAATATTGAATATATAGTATTGAAAATTAAGATTTTGCGTAGATAATGCAACTTTGCTAATCAATTACTTTTCTTACTTTTGCAGGCTCATTAATTTTACAAATGGTTGATATTAATTTTCTTACATATAAATTAAAAAACGGTATTCGGATTATTCATAAGAATACAGAATCGCCGGTGGCACATCTTGGCGTGTTAATTAATACTGGCTCTCGCGACGAGAAAAAAGGTGAACACGGACTGGCTCATTTTATAGAACATTCGGTTTTTAAGGGAACAAAAAAAAGGAGAGCTTTTCATATATTAAGTCGTATAGAGGGAGTTGGTGGCGAATTAAATGCCTATACAACTAAAGAGGAAACAGTTTTATATTCCACTTTTTTGAGTGAATATTACGAACGTGCTGCCGAACTTTTGAGCGATATTTTATTGAACAGTGTTTATCCCGAGAAAGAGATAGAACGCGAAAAAGAGGTTATTTTTGAAGAGATAAATTCGTATAAAGATTCTCCATCTGAGTTGATTTTTGATGAGTTTGAAGAATTGGCTTACGACGGCCATTCTATTGCCAGAAATATTTTAGGAACAAGAAAAAATATACGTAAATTTAATCGCGACTCAATTCATAAGTTTATAGAAAATAATTACCATACCGACCAAATTGTAATTAGCTCGGTGGGGAATTACGATTTTAACGAGCTTGTTAATTTACTTAATATATATTTTGGAGAAACACCTGAGAAGCTGCGAAAACCATCTCGAAAAATATTTAATAATTACATTCCTGAAAACAGATCGATTGAGAAAAATACATTTCAGGCTCATTGTATAATTGGTAATATTGCATTCGATATTCAACACAAAAAACGCATTGTTATGGTTTTGTTGAATAATATTTTAGGTGGAGCTGCCATGAATTCGCGACTTAATTTGGCACTACGTGAACGACGTGGAATGGCGTATAATGTGGAGTCTAATTATACAGCATATTCCGACACTGGACTTTTTAATGTCTATTTTGGAACAGACAAAGAGAATCTAGATAAAGCAGTTGCGCTTGTTCAAAAGGAATTTAAATTGTTGCGTGATAAAAAGTTGGGAGCCATTCAATTGAGTAAAGCAAAAAAACAGTTAATCGGGCAAATTGCAATTTCAACAGAAAGCCACGAGGATTTGATGCTTGCCATCGGGAAAAGTTATCTGCTATTTAATAAAGTTGATCCGTTACGAGTTGTTTATAATAAAATTGAGGCAATTACAACTGAAGATTTGTTAGAAGTGGCAAACCTGACTTTGAATGAAAAACAGATGAGCAAGCTGGTGTACCATTAAAATCATACTAAATTGTGATGGATAATCAAAATCAAATAGACAATTATATTCTCAACCATATCGACAAAGAAGATGAGGTATTAAACCAACTCGACCGCGAAACAAACCTTAAAGTAATTGGTGGAAGAATGATTTCGGGGCATTTGCAAGGACAGGTTTTAACAATGTTTTCTAAAATGATTAAGCCAAAAAATATTTTGGAAATAGGAACTTTTACTGGTTACTCGGCAATTTGTCTCGCAAAAGGGTTACAAAAAAATGGCAAATTAATTACCATCGAAATTAACGATGAGTTGAAAACTTTTGCAACAAAATATTTCGAAAAATCTGGTATGCAAAACTGTATAGAGCAGCTAATTGGCCCAGCAACAGAAATAATACCAACACTTAAACAAACATTCGATTTAGTTTTTATAGATGCCGACAAACGTGAATACACAGAATATTTCGAACTAGTTTTTGATAATGTAGCAAGTGGTGGATACATTATTGCCGACAATACGTTATGGAATGGAAAAGTTCTGGAAACTCCTTTGGCAGACGATTCACACACAAAAGGAATAATTAATTTCAACGCTTTTATAAAAAACAATAAAAGTGTAGAGAAAGTAATTATTCCGCTTCGTGATGGAATGACTGTAATTAGGAAAAAGTAATTTCTAATTATTTTTCTTCACAACAAATTTAGTCACCTGTTTCTTCTTTGGTTTGAAATTT
>DAOVTY010000330.1 GCA_030632865.1 Bacteroidota bacterium | reverse complement strand
CAGCGCAATTAATAGCATTAATTGGTCGTTATATTGTACCAAAAAAACCCGACTCGAGTAACATAAATATGCGTTTTATTCAAGATAGCGAATTACTGCTTGGTAATAAATTGGCAAACAGATTACAAATCGGGCTGCAGCTTTCCAAAATGGAAATACAGGTTTTACAATCTGATAAGACAGTAATAAATACCATTCAACTTAATGGAAAAACCTTCGAAGAAGCATTTGATGAGCTCAAACAAATTTTACAAAATGAAGGAGTTGATGTTTCGGAAATTAAAACTGAACAACCATACAAACTCCCAACCCAATGGTTGTCAGACGGTAAATTCTCTACCGTAAAAAAATTAGCATTTGCGAATAATTCTATTCTTCGCCACAATGCAGAAACAATTATGACTGAATTAGTTGAATATCTTAGCAATGCAATTCCAGTGCGAATATGGCCACATCATTTTGATACAGGTTCTTTTTTTACAGTAACAAAGAACTCAAATGGAGAATCCTCTCAAACTATTGGATTGGGTTGGGCAATTCCTGACGACATGGTAAACGAGCCATATTTTTATATCAGTTTTTGGTCTGAAAAAGAGATAAAAAACAGTTCAAATCTTACATCCTTAGATTTTGGAAATTGGATGACACCAAACTGGAATGGAGCCATTTTAAAACATAGTGAAATAATTAATGAGACTTCAGCAGAAAATCAATACCTTATGGTAAAACAATTCTACAACAGTGGGATTGAACAATTAATGCAACTTCTTCAAAAAAACAAGTAATGAACAAACCAATAAAACTGATTGAGTTCTCTTCTATAGAAGATAGAAAACCAACTCATGCACGAATTAAAAATTTAGACTTAGTAATTATTCGCTACGATAATAAAATCTCGGTTTTATACGGACGTTGTTTGCACCGTGGAGCATTAATGGCCGACGGACACATTGAAGGACATAACATAATTTGCGGATTACATGGCTGGGATTACAAATATGAAACTGGGGTTTCGGAATACAATAATAAAGAGGTACTTCATAAATTTAACTCAGAAATTAAAGATGATTTTGTTTGGGTTGATGAATTTGAAATAGATAAATATCTGGAGAAAAATCCGCAACCTTTTAACCACAAAGAATATCTGGGGAGTTATCAGGATACCCACCCCGAAAATACCGAACCTTATAACGGATACATTAGAAAACTGGCAAAAAACGGATTAAAAAAAGTTGGTCATCATGGTCCGTCGACAGCGATGGGAGTTGATCGCAACACACTTCCCAAGTGGGAAGATATTCAGTTTTTGCCTGCACAACTTTTTAAGCCACCGTTATTAGATAACGTTGAGGTTAATACAAAAGTTATAATTGGTAAGAGTGCAAAAAAACCACTAATTCTAGATATGCCAATTTTCATTTCGGATATGAGTTTTGGTGCACTATCGAGAGAAACCAAAATTTCTCTTGCAAAAGGAGCAGAAATGGCAGGAACAGGAATAGCAAGTGGAGAAGGAGGAATGTTGCCAGAAGAGCAGGAGAACAATTCGAGATATTTTTATGAACTGGCATCTGAGATGTTTGGTTTCTCGTGGGATAAAGTACAAAAAGCTCAAGCATTTCATTTTAAGGGCGGACAGGGAGCAAAAACAGGAACCGGCGGACATCTCCCCGGCAATAAAGTTACAAAAGAGATTGCCGAAGTTCGTGGATTGAAAGAGGGCAAAGATGCTATCTCCCCGGCAGCCTTTTCGAATTTAAAAACTACCACCGATTTTGCCAATTTTGCAAACAAAGTTCGGGAAAAAACGGGAGGTATTCCAATCGGGTTTAAAATTGCTGCAAGCCATATTGAGAAAGATATTGATTTTGCGTTGGAAGCAGGTGCAGATTATATTATACTTGACGGAAGAGGTGGTGGAACAGGTGCTGCGCCAACAATTTTGCGAGATAATATCAATGTTCCCACAATTCCGGCATTAGCACGCGCTCGCAAACATTTGGATAAACGAGATGCTACTAATGTAACACTAATTATTACAGGAGGTTTGCGCATTGCCGACGATTTTGCGAAAGCACTGATGTTAGGTGCCGATGCAGTTGCCATTTCAAATTCGGCATTGCAGGCAGTTGGCTGTATTGCAATGCGTGCTTGTAACACAAATAGTTGTCCGGTGGGTGTGGCAACTCAAAAAGAGGATTTACGGCAAAGGTTGGTTATTCAAAGCTCGGCAAAACAATTGAGTAATTTTTTACTTGCAACAAACGATTTAATGAAAGTTATTGCGCGTGCTTGCGGATACAGTAATTTCAGCCAGTTTAACAGTACCGATTTATCTACTTTTAACCGCGATATTCATTTTCTTGCAGGAATTAATTATGCAGGAATTAATTTATCGATGTAATAATAATAAAAATCTACCT
>DAOVTY010000083.1 GCA_030632865.1 Bacteroidota bacterium | reverse complement strand
GAACCGTTACTTCCCATAGCATTTGTAGAGAGGAAGAATACATTTCCGTAACCACCGGTTGCAACAACAACTGCGTGTGCACCGTGTCTTTTTATTTCACCTGACACCAAATCGCGTACAATAATACCGCGTGCTTTGCCATCAATTTTAATAATATCCAACATTTCGGTGCGGTTATGCATTTCAACATTCCCCATAGAAATTTGGCGATTTAGTGCCTGATAAGCACCAATTAATAACTGCTGACCAGTTTGCCCACGTGCATAAAATGTACGACTTACTAATACTCCTCCAAACGAACGGTTACCAAGCAATCCTCCGTACTCGCGACCAAAAGGAACACCCTGTGCAACACATTGATCTATAATATTTGGCGAAACCTCTGCCAAACGATATACATTTGCTTCACGCGAACGATAATCTCCTCCCTTAATTGTATCGTGAAACAGACGGAAAACCGAGTCGTTGTCGTTCTGATAATTTTTTGCTGCATTTATACCACCTTGTGCTGCAATTGAGTGCGCTCGGCGAGGACTATCCTGATAACAAAATGATTTAACTTTATATCCTAACTCTGCTAACGAAGCAGCTGCCGATGCACCTCCTAATCCGGTACCTACAACAATAATTTCCAGTTTACGCTTATTTGCAGGACTAACTACTTTAATGGCGGCTTTGTGAATACTCCATTTCTCTGTTAAAGCACCTGCTGGTATTTTTGATTCTAATATACTCATAATCAACTCCTTTAATTATTCAAACCTAACATGAAATACAATGGGATTATGGCAAATCCTAATCCAATAAGAATAGCAAAAACTCTGGCAATCCACTTAAGACGATTAATCCAGTTTTTATTATTTAACCCTAATGTTTGAAACGCCGACCAAAATCCGTGCGTAAGGTGTAAGGCAAGTAAAATTGCTCCTAAAATGTACAAGACACCAAATAATTTACAACCAATAAAAAGCTCTGATACTAGTTTGTAACCATCTTCCATTTCGGCTCCATTAATAATAACGGTACTCATTGAGTGTGTATCAAACTTCATCACATAAAAAAAATCGATGATGTGCATTACAAGAAAGACAAAAACTAATCCTCCAAGAATAAACATATTACGTGAAGCCCAAGTACTTGATTCACTGAGACTTTGCTTATTATACTTTACTGGCCTTGCTCTCCAGTTTTGGTAAGTAATAATAAGCGACCAAATAATATGAATTACAAAACCAAGTCCCAAAACCGGTTCCATAATTTTAATTAATGGGTTTGTTGCCATAAAATGTGCCCCAATATTAAATAGTTCTCCGCTATCATCAAAAACCAGTAACAGATTGAGGGCTAGATGAACAGTGATAAACATTAAGAGGAATAGCCCCGTAATACTCATCATGAACTTTCTGCCAATTGACGCTAATAAAAAATTGCTCATAATTTATCTATTTATTTTTGTTGAATATTTTTCTTTAGAGGCCATAAAAGTAAATTAACGCTTTATCACTTGCAATAATCAAACTCAATAATTTCCAATTTAAAATGTTTCTAAGCAATGATTTTTTTCAACCTAAGGCACATATAATTAAGCCAATTTTAGGGTCAAGAAAAAGGTGACTTTTATTCAATTATCTCTTTAAAAAAATTATTCCATTCGCGCATTATAAACTGGTCGCTAATTGCAATTAACTCTGTGGGGTCTGAAAGTATTCTCCATTTCAATAATTTCAATAGTATTAAAAGTACATTGCACAGCTGCTATTTATTATCAGTCCACATTGATTTGAATATGTACGCCAAGGTGATTAGTGGGGATAATTATTGTTTGGCTAATGTTTTGTGCAAATTGGAATGCACAAACTACAACTATTTAAAAACCACACTTAAATTTCTTTTCTATATTTGTACTATAACTTATATTCAAATGGCAACAAACGAGTACCAATCTGACTCAGAACTGGTAGAAAAAGTTCGAAAGGGAGACCTTGAAGCTTTTGATCAGATATTTAAAAAGTATGGTAACCGGTTGTTCGGATTTGCTTTAAGTTATATAAAATCAAAAGAAGAGACAGAGGATATTGTTCAGGATGTTTTTCTGAAAATATGGGATACCCGGAAAAACTTAAAAAAAGAAACTTCACTCAAATCTTACCTATTTACCATTGCTTACCACGATATGTGCCAAGTCTTCCGGAAAAAACAAATCCATGATAAGTTTTTGGAAAAAAGAAGCGATACATCAGATGCGACAATAAATATGGAAATGCATTTGGAATACAAAGCTACACTAGAACAGGTTAATCAACTAATTGATAAATTGCCTAAAAAACAGCGAGTAATTTTCATAAAAAGTCGTAAAGAAGGTAAAAGCTCAAGAGAAATAGCTGAAGAAATGAATCTTGCTCCTGGAACGATAGATAACAATATTTCAGGTGCACTAAAGTTCCTTCGCAAACATATTTCAGAAAAAAACTTCGCCCTTTTACTATTATTTGCAGTTTTTTTTAAGTAAAACAAACTCGCACATACAACTGTAATTTATTGCTTCGCGAACAACGACATTAACTATTTTTTAAATAAAGTCACTTTTTTTCGTGAGATTCTACATCTAAACTCATACTACTCTATATAAAGTAAAAATTTAACTTTTTATTCGCATAGTTAGATTAGTTAGTTTTAAAAATCCTCTTGAAAATACAAGAGGGTTTTTTTATCAAAAAGAAAATGATTAAAAAAATCGATTTAGAAAAACTCCAACGCTTTAGTAAAGGACTTTTAGATTCAGCGGAGGAACAATACATTTATTCCTTTTTTGCAGAAAATGAGGAAAACATTGAATTCAAAAAACACATTCAGAATGAATTCAATGCATACCTTAAAAATAATCTGGAAGAGAACCACAATATATCCTATATACTCGATCGCACCCATCATACCATTCATATAAACGAAAAGCGAAAAAAAGAGACTGTTGCAAAACGGATTTATCGTTGGTATTCTATAGCAGCTGCCGTTCTATTAGTTCCAATTTTGATAGCCGGTACTCTATGGTTTGCAGGGCAAAATAAAGCAAAATCAACTTTGGCAGAAAATCCTGTAAAATATACACTGTATGCGCCGCTGGGCTCTCGCATCAGTTTTTCTTTGCCCGATGGCACCAAAGGCTGGCTAAATAGTGGCTCTTATTTGAAATATCAACTTCCTTTTAACAATAACAGGCAAGTTGCAATTTTAGGCGAAGCATGGTTCAATGTTGCTCATAATGCCAGTCATCCTTTTGAAATTGCTGTAGGTGATTCGCATGTGAAGGTATTAGGAACAAAATTAAACGTCAATGCTTATCCAGAAGAAAAAATAGTGGAAGTTGTACTTGAAGAGGGAGAGATTGAATTTTATACACTGGGGCTGACATCGGCAATTAAAATGAAACCAAATGAACGGTTGGTTTTTAGAGATGGTACTGTCAAAATAAGTGAGACGAGTGCATACAAATTTACCTCATGGAAAGAGGGTAAACTTGTATTAAGAAGCGATCCATTAGCTGAAGTTGCACGGCGCATTGGGCGTTGGTACAATGTAGATGTAAGATTGGTTGATGATGAACTAAAAAAGCACGTGTTTCGTGGAACTTTTCAGGATGATTCATTACAAGAAGTGCTAAATTACTTGTGCATGACAACTCCAATACGCTATCGTATTATTGACCGAAAACTATTGGATGACGGGACAATACAAAAAAAGCAAGTACTACTTTATAATAAAAAATAGAAACTAATTATAATTAAAAATTTACTATTATGAAACTACGAGATGGACCATAGCTAAACAAAAAAAGGAAATCGCTCCAACGACTTCCTTAAAAAAAACTTTTTCAAATTTTTTTAACATTTAACAATACAAATTTATGAAAAAAATTAAATTATTTTATGAATGTCATTTGCATTCTTTAATGAAAACATTCAAAATTATGAGAATTACTTTATTTCTTATACTCGTTTCAATTCTCCAAACATTTGCAAACGATTCTTATTCTCAGAAAACAAAACTTTCAATCAACTTTTCCAATGCTAAATTAGTTGATGTGCTTGATGAGATTGAAGATCTCTCAGAGTTTTATTTTCTGTATAACGAAAACCTAGTTGACACAGAACGTGAAATTTCCATAACTTTCGAAAATGAGAAAATCAACAAAATTCTTGATAAAGTATTTGATGGAACTGATGTGGTTTACACCATAACAGACCAAAAAATTATTTTATTTCGCGAGGATTTGTCTGATAATGTGCAGCAACAAAATGCAATTACCGGAGCAGTAACCGATGACTCCGGGCAGCCACTGCCGGGTGTTACTGTTTTTGTAAAAGGCACAACGCAAGGTACAGTTACCAATGCAGATGGAAACTATTCAATTTCGAATATTCCTGAGAATGCAATATTAGTTTTTTCGTTTGTGGGGATGAGTACACAGGAAGTTATAATTAGTAACCAAACAACTATTGATATTACTTTGGTTATTAATGCCGTTGGAATTGAAGAAGTTGTGGCTATTGGTTATGGCACACAGAAAAAAGTGAGTTTAACAAATTCAATATCGCAGGTAACAGGTGATGATATACTAAAAAGACCTGTCGCCAATGTTGGGCAATCATTACAGGGAATGGCACCCGGTGTTTTTGTAACCGATATGGGGGGAAGGCCAGGTGCAACTGATGTTAGCATTCGAATTAGGGGGTTAACCTCTTTAGGAGACAAATCGCCATTGATTATTGTTGATGGAATTGAGCAGCGCATGAGTGATATTAACCCCGATGATATTGAAAGTGTATCGATTTTAAAAGATGCCTCGTCAACCGCAATTTATGGTTCGCGAGCGGCCAACGGTGTAGTTTTGATTACCACACGCAGGGCAGAAAAAGGTAAAGTCGATATTTCATATCATGGATATTTTGGAGTTCAAAGGGCTAATAACCGTCCCGAACATCTCGCGTTAGAACCTTATTTCGAATTAATAAATGATGCGCGTGTTAATGCTGGTGCTGCACCACCATACACCGAAGAATTTATTAATGAATATGTAAATGCAACCGATAGAGAAAAATACCCACTTCCATTCCCCTGGTTCGACGAAGGTGTAATGCTTAAAAATGCACCACAGCAAAATCACACACTTTCGTTTAGTGGAGGTAACGAATTCGTAAAGGCTAGGGCAAGTATTAGGCATCAGAACATTGATGGTCTTGTTAGCAATTTTGGTGATAAAAGAAATGAAATAAGGGTGAATACCGATTTTAAAGCAACAGAAAAATTAGATTTTTCATTCGATTTAAATTTACGTGCTTCTGAAAATACACAACCTTACGTCGGGGCATGGACAGTTTTTAATTATATGCTGCATGCTACCAAGTTCTCGGTTCCACAATATGAAACTGGCGAATATGGTCTTGGCCCGCAAAACAACAACCCGCTTATTTTTGCCGAATTATCGGGACTAAGTACCAGTAAAAATGATTATTTCATTGGGAAAGCAAAAGCTAATTATGAAATTATTCCGAGTTTAAAATATACTTTTGAACTTGGTGTGAGAAATTCGGCTACACAAACTTCAGCTTATAAAGATAATTACCGAAACGAAGACCCTATAACCGGACGTGTGCGTCAGGTTCTTGTGAATTCGCTTTCTGAATCGCGAAGTAACTTAAGGGAATACACCCTTTCGCATTTGTTGAATTACGAAAAGTCGATTAACAATAATAATTTCCATCTGCTTTTGGGTTACTCAACAATAGACAATCAACAAAATAGTCTTTCGGGCTTCCGTCAAGATTTTTATAATAACGATGTTCAGTCGTTGAGTTCGGGGTCGGAAGAAAATAAAGACAATAGCGGTTACAATAGTGAGTATGGTTTGCGCTCGTATTTTGGACGTGTAAATTACAACTATGCCACAAAATATTTTATTGAAGTGAATGCCCGTTATGATGGTTCATCGCGGTTCAGCTCAACAGAACAATATGCTTTTTTCCCTTCGTTCTCGGGAGCATGGAGGATTTCGCAAGAAGATTTCTGGAACGATTTTTCAGATATTGTAAACGAATTTAAAATAAGAGCTTCGTGGGGATTAACTGGTAATCAGGCTATTAGTCCTTATGAGTTTTACCCTGCACTTTCACCGGTGGATTATGCCTTTAATGAAATCCCTGTTCAGGGTTATACGCAGACACAGTTTGTAAACAATGACCTTACGTGGGAAAAAACCGAACAGTGGGATATTGGTATTGATTTGGGTTTACTGGATAACCGTTTAAATCTTACTTTCGATTATTACGACAAACTGACAAAAGACATCTTATTACGGTTACCAATTCCATCAATAATTGGTTTAAATCCATCTTACCAGAATGCAGGCGAGGTTAGTAATAAAGGATGGGAAATCGGCATTAATTTCCGTGGTGGTAACAAACTTAAATATAACATTGGGGTTAATGGCAGCCGAAATAAAAACGTAGTGGAAAACTTGCTTGAAACCGGTCCTTATATTTCTGGAGGAGGTGCAAATCAAACCTTTATAATTCAGGAAGGAATGGCAATGAACAGTTTGTGGGGTTACCATACCGATGGTTTCTTTCAAAGCGAAGATGAAGTTGCAAACTACCCTACCTATCAGTCAAACACAAAGCCGGGTGATGTAAAATATCTCGATTTGAATGATGATGGAAAAATCAGCCCTGACGACCGTGATTTCTTAGGTTACAGCTTTCCGATATACTCTTATGGGGCAAACATGAATTTTGAATATATGAATTTTGAATTGTATCTGCAGTTGCAAGGAGCCGGAGGGCATACCACACAGGTTGCTGGAGGTTTGGCACACCAAGGCACTTACGAAGCATTTACCCATGAAGTTTATGCTGATTATTGGACTGAAGATAACAGGGATGCACGCTGGCCCCGACCAATTAAATCGAATCTGCGAAACTTGCAGGCATCTGATTTGCTTACAATTGATGCTGATTACCTGCGTTTAAAAACCATTATGCTTTCGTATAATGTGCCGTCTAACTTATTGGCAAAATTACCAATAAGTAAAGCGCAGGTCTATGTGAATGCTACAAACGTTTTCACCATTTCTAAGTTAAACGAATGGAATCTTGACCCTGAAATGCCACCGGGAAGGGCAAACTATTATCCTCAAGTTGGTTTATTTACGGTTGGTCTAAAGTTAAATTTTTAAAATTTTAATGAGATGAAAAAAATAATAGTACTAATATCAATAGCTTTCTTTTTATCTTCTTGTCAGGAGAATTTATTGGAGACTGTCCCTGATGACCGTATTTCTACTGAAATTTTCTGGCAAAGTGATAATGATGCAATATTAGCAGCAAATGCCCTTTATCCGACACTAGACGGAAACAATCTTTTTTCTTACGATGGCATAACAGATGTATTTCATACAAATCGTCTTTTCGAAAGTAATTCAATTCTTGAAGCCGGGAATGCTGATGCCAGCTTTTCACGTTTTCTTTCAGAATGGGATGCGGCTTACACAGCAATTCGCAGGGCAAACGACTTTTTTGAAAATATCGACCAGTTAGAAACTGAAAATACTCAGTTAGTAAATCGGTTAAAAGGCGAAGTACGCACAATTCGTGCTTTTCATTACATAAAACTTGTAATGCTTTTTGGTGATGTACCTTTAATTATAAGCAGTATAAATGTTGAGGATGGTAAAACACTCACTCGCGACCCTGCATCATCGGTTTGGGATTATGTTTCAAGTGAATTGTCTACAGCCGCTGGAGAATTACCAGATAGCTATACTGGAAATGATATAGGACGTGTTTCTAAAGGTGCCGCATTGGGTTTAAAAGCAAGGGCAATGCTCTATGCTGAGCGTTATTCCGAAGCCGCTTCAGCTGCCAAGCAAGTGATAGATTTGGGAGTTTATTCGTTATACAATTCTTACGAAGACCTGTTTCAGTATGGAGGGGAGAATTGCAACGAGGTTATTCTCGATCGTCAGTTTGCCAACGATGTACTTTCAAACAATTATTACAACACGTTAGGTCCATGGAGTCTTGTTCCAGGAAGTTCTGGTAGTGTTTACGTGCCAACTAAAAAGTTAGTTGATATGTATGAAATGAAAAACGGGTTGCCGATTACCGATGCAGAAAGCGGATTTGATCCTTATAACCCTTATGAAAATAGAGATCCACGCTTGAAGCAATCGATATTTGTAACTGGAATGGAATTGCCAAACGGAGATATTTTTAATTCATTGCCAAACGACCCGGCTGCAACCGATCCGGTAGGAGGAACGCTTTACACCACCGCAACCGGATGGAATGTTAAAAAATATATTTCCAACAGCGACATGTCAACACCCGCGAATTCGGGTATTAACCTGATTTTGTTGAGGTATGCCGAGATACTATTGATCTATTCCGAGGCAAAAATTGAATTAAACGAATTGGACAACTTAGTTTACGACGCTATTAATCAGGTTCGTGGCCGGGAAAGTGTTGAAATGCCAGAGATTGCACAAAATCTTTCTCAAAGCGAGTTAAGGGAAATTGTTCGTAAGGAAAGAGCCATTGAACTAGCTTTTGAAGGAACTCGTCTTTTTGACATTAGGCGCTGGCAAATTGCCCATGAGGTAATGCCCAAAAATGTTTATGGAATGACTTATGATGATAACGGAACTCTGGAGACCATAGAAATTTCCGGATATAACCGCGTATTTAATTCAGGTAGGGATTATTTATGGCCAATTCCTCAAAGAGAAAGAGAACTGAATCCAAATTTGGAACAAAATCCAAATTGGTAGACGCATTCAGAGAAATATTATTATAATATTATTCGCATAAAATTATTAGTAGGGATTCAAAATTGAATCCCTACTTTTATGAACAATACTTCGTTAAAAAATCAAGCTGCAATAGTTCCGTAATATAAGAGTTCATTAACCTTCCTCCTATTTTTAGCAGAGTGTGGGTTAACAGCTAACAAATCAAAAAAATCGTAGCAGCAGTAAACGATAGTGGTTCAATGTTTTTATATCACTCATTGAAAATCCATTTCGACCTTTTTCAAATTATAAAACTTTGAAAACTATTTATTTAAAAATTTAAACTCTCAAAATATTGGGCTTTTTAAGGTTTGACTAGATAAGACAATCTTCGGGTCAATACAAAGGTGATATTATTCAATTATCTCCTTAAAAGAGTTATTCCATTCGCGCATTGTAAACTGGTCGCTAATTGCAATTAACTCTGTGGGTCTGAAAGTATTATCCATTTCAATAATTTCAATAGTATTAAAAGCACATTGCACAGCTACTATTTTATCATCTGTAAGATTTACAAAACCTTTAATTCTGTATGACTTTTGAGCCCACTCACACAAAAACAATTCCAATGATTTTCGTGATAATTTTCGCGAACTTTTAATAACCATCGAGTTTACTTTTGGTTCTACCATCGCCTCCACATCACTAAAATAGAATTTATTAATGGGCGAATTTCCCAACTCAAAATCGATATCACAAAAAGTTGATTCCATAATTTTTGCAAATGGGTTTATCATTTTCACTTCATCGCGAATTTTGTCGATACCATTCTTTATTAAATCGGTTTTATTGATTACCACAATATCTGCCATTCTTAGTTGGTGCGAAACCCGCTGTTTCATCATTCCAATTTTTGCAAAATTTGGTGCATCTACTAAACACCAATTAGAAGCGAGATAAATTTTATCAGCCAGCGCACTTGCTGCAATTATTTCTGAAATTGAAGTTGTATCAGAAAGTCCAGATGCTTCAATAATAATATCGTCGGGCTGATATTCATCCACAAATTTTTCGAGCGACTTTACAAAATCGCCAAGTAAACAGACACAAAATACCGAGCCATTATTAATTTCCAACAGATTAAAATCTTTACCCAATTGTTTCAGTTCTGCACCGTCGATATTTGCAGGGGCAAACTCGTTCTGGATAATTCCGATTTTTCTATCTGATGAATACTGCTTAATAATGCGTTTTAGAAATGTGGTTTTACCACTTCCCAAAAAGCCGGAAATTATATGGAATGGTGTTTTTTGCATCTCATTTTTTTTTCTATTCCCCTCCTGTTTTTAGGAGGGGTCTCTGAGTTTAAAAAACTATTTTTTATCCACCTCTTCTCGCACCTTACAAATATGCCCCGGAGTTGTACCACAGCAACCTCCAATAATATTTGCTCCGGCAGCAATAATTTTAGGTACTAAATCTGCCATTTCATCAGGAGTTTCAGGAAAAACAGTTTTGCCATCATCGTAAATTGGCATTCCTGCGTTGGCATGCACTAAAATTGGAATCTCTTTATTTGCTTTTCTAATCTCCTTCACAATTCCAATCATGTCTGCAATTCCATTTCCGCAGTTGGCCCCAATTAATTCTGCTCCGGCATCAATTATTGTATTTACCATGTCGGTTGGCGAAATTCCCATCATCGAGCGAAACTCGCCGTTAACTGTTTTTTCGAATGTCATTGTACAGAAAACTTCGCATTTAGTATTTTCTTTGGCTGCTCGAATTGCCAGTCGCGCTTCGTCTAAATCGGTCATGGTTTCAATCATAATTGCATCTACACCACCAGCCTCCAAACCTTGAACTTGTGTTTTAAAGGCCTCGTACAACTCGTCTTCGGTTACATCTCCCATCATCAATATTTTCCCAGTTGGGCCAACCGAACCAAGTACAAATTTATCGCCGGCAGCTTTTCTGCTAATTTCTGCGGCAGCTTTATTTAATTCGAAAACTTTATCTGCCAAACCATATTTTTCGACCTTGAAAATTGTACCACCAAAACTGTTGGTTTCAATCATATCGGCACCCGCTTCGATATAACTTTTGGCGATATCGAAAACATCGTTGGCATGTGTTAAGTTCCACTCTTCAGGGCACTCGCCGGGTTGCATCCCTTTTTCTATTAAAAAAGTTCCCCACGCACCATCAGAAACCATTGTTTTTCATTTTTGTATTTGGTCTTTTATTTTTCCCATTTTGTTTTATGTTTGGCTAAAATCTCGTTTATAATTTTCATCAATCGTCTCT
>DAOVTY010000233.1 GCA_030632865.1 Bacteroidota bacterium | reverse complement strand
TTCCTTTTGGCACATACCAGGGAAACTCGATGGAAGCGCTTAGTTCGGCTATCAGAATAATGAAAGAAACTGCTGCAGACTCTGTTAAACTGGAAGGTGGCGAAGAGATTATTGGCTCGGTAAAAAGAATTCTTTCGGCCGGAATTCCTGTAATGGGTCACTTAGGATTGATGCCACAATCGATTCATAAATTTGGAACTTACACCGTGCGTGCCAAAGAGGAGGCCGAAGCTGAAAAATTGATATCCGATGCAAAATTGTTGGAATATGCGGGATGTTTTGCAATAGTTCTGGAAAAAATTCCTGCTACACTTGGTAAAAAAGTAGCTGCCCAATTAAGAATCCCAGTTATAGGAATTGGTGCCGGTGGCGGTGTTGACGGACAAGTTTTAGTAATCCACGATCTACTGGGAATTACTCAACAGTTCTCTCCTCGCTTTTTACGTCGCTATCATAACCTGGCAGCCGAAATTAAAGGTGCAGTTGGAAACTATATAAACGATGTAAAATCTATGGATTTTCCGAATGAGAAAGAGCAGTATTAGAATAGAGTTCAGTATCTTAAGCAAAGATAAAACATACCACACACGATAAGTTTTAATGAGAAAAACATTTGGAATGATTGGAATTTATATTGCAACAATAATCGGATTAATATCGATTATTGTATTTCTTTTTTTAAAGCTTAGCCCTCAATTTGGGAAAGGTGTAACCAAAGAACAAAAAAGGGAATACTCCAAATTAGCAAATTATGAAAATGGGAAATTTGCTAATATAAATCCGACAAAAATGGATATTCATTTTTTGGACTTGATTGCAAAAATGTTGAAAAGGGCTCCCAATAGAAAACCTTTAAAAAATATTCATACCAAAAACGTAAATACTTCAACCTTTGACAAACAGGATTTGAGTAAAACAAAGTTAATATGGATTGGGCATTCAACATTTTTGTTGAAAATGGAAGGCAAAATAATCCTCATCGATCCAATGTTTGGAGAAACTCCTTCGCCACTTTCAATGGTTGGCACAAAACGTTATTCAAAAGAGCTTCCTATAGAAATTGAAAAAATACAATTTATTGATGCCGTTATTTTATCGCACGACCATTATGACCATCTAGATTATGAATCTATAAAAAAACTAAAGGGGAAAGTTGGTAAATATTTTACTCCTTTAGGTGTTGGAAATCATTTGATAGAATGGGGAATCGAAAAAGAGAAAATTAATGAATTAAATTGGTGGGAAAGTATTGAATTTGAAAATATAAATTTGATTTGTACTCCTTCTCGACATTTTTCGGGTAGAGGATTATTTGATAGAGCAACTACTCTTTGGTGTTCGTGGGTGATTAAAGGAGAAAAGGATAATATTTACTTTAGTGGAGATAGTGGCTATGATACACATTTTAAAGAAATAGGAGATAAATATGGTCCATTTGATATTTCCTTAGTGGAATGTGGTCAATATCACCAAGATTGGAAGCTCTTTCATATGATGCCCGAAGAAACTGTGCAAGCGTCTATCGACTTAAATAGCAAGCTAGTTATGCCAATACATTGGGGAGCGTTTACATTGGCTTTGCACGATTGGACTGACCCGATTGAGAGGATAACAAAAAGAGCAAATGAATTAAATTTACCAGTAGCTACACCAAAAATTGGAGAAACTGTAATAGTTGGAAGTCCAATTTTTCCGACAACGAAATGGTGGCTAGATTATACGTTATAGAATCAACACTAATAATGTATAACATGTTATAATGTACACATTTGCAAGTTTATTAAAATAATAAAAGTGAAAGTAATTTACGAAGACAACCATATTATAGCCGTTAATAAAGAGTGTGGCGAAATGGTGCAGGGCGACAAAACCGGTGACCAAACTTTATTAGACATTGTAAAACTTTACCTTAAAAAGAAATATAATAAACCCGGAAATGTATTTTTAGGATTGCCACACAGATTAGATCGCCCAACAAGCGGACTTGTAATTTTAGCTAAAACAGGCAAAGTTTTACCACGTTTAAATAAACTCTTTCAAACGCGGGGAGAAATAAAGAAAACATACTGGGCTGTGGTTGATAAACGTCCTCCAAAATTTGAAGATACACTGGAAAACTATCTAATTAAGAACGAATCGCAAAATAGAAGTTATGCGGTTAATAAAGATCGAAAAGGAGCAAAATTTGCCAGTTTAACTTATAGGCATGTTGCCAGTATAGACCGTTATCATTTATTGGAAGTAGAACTTCTAACTGGTCGTCATCATCAGATTAGAGTACAATTACGAGAAATTGGACTGTTTATTAAAGGTGATTTAAAATATGGTTTTCCGCGCTCTAACCCAGACAAAGGGATTCATTTACACGCACGCAAAATTGAATTATTGCACCCGGTTAAAAAAACTCCACTATCGGTTGTTGCAAACCCACCCAACGAAGTAGTATGGAATGAATTTATAAAGATGTTTAAAAATAACAAATTTAGCCCAGTGCAACCGGTTTAAAGGCTAAAGGAAGCAAACACTCAGCACTTTCAACAACCATAATCTTTTTTGCCCCATCCAAAATTAAACGAATAGGACTGTTGTATCGCACTTCGGTTTCAACAAGAACTTGCCGACACGAACCACAAGGTTGAGCAGGTTGTTTTAAAAGTCCGTTTGAATTTTTTGCCGAAACGGCAACTGCATTAACCTTATCATTGGGGTAATTTGCATTAGCATAAAAAAGGGCCACTCTTTCGGCGCATAAACCATCGGTAAAATCTGCATTCTCCTGATTATTACCTTTTATAACCTTACCGCTTTCTAACAAAACCGCCGCACCAACTTGAAATTTAGAATATGGAGCATACGCATTTTCTGATGCTTTGCGTGCTGATAATATTAGTGCTCTATCTTTTTCGGGCAACTCTATAACTGTATCATACTCGTAAATAAATATTTTAAGTTCCTTTTTACGCATAATTGATATTTTGTCCAAAATTACATTTTTATTTCGAGACAATAAATAATAGTACGTTGATTACACAGATTAAGCAGATAAACACTAATTTAAAATCAGTTCCTGTTTATTTTATCAGCGTCATCTACATAGCAATAATAATCAGCAAATAATATTCTTCATTTAATTCACGTTACATTGTTTATAAATATAAACAAGATTGAATTGGAAGAATTTCAAACTATCTATTTTTGAACTTTGAATAAATTATAAAATCAAGACAAAAATTAATTTACAAACATAGGGTTGATTAAGTTTTGTCTAGTATCTAATCTGAAAAAATGAAACAAACTTTCTTCCTCATTATACTCATAACTATTTCGCAAATATCGTTCTCTCAAATTTCGCGCAACGATTATATTCAGCGATACCAAATTCTTGCCATCGAAGAGATGGCTCGTAGTGGTGTTCCGGCAAGTATTACAATGGCACAGGGTTGTTTAGAGAGTGGCAATGGCAACAGCGAACTCTCGAGAAAATCTAATAATCACTTTGGTATAAAGTGTAAAAAAAGCTGGAAAGGTAAAAAAGTGTATTATGATGATGACGCAAAAAATGAGTGCTTTAGAAAATATAAAACCGTAGAAGATTCATACATAGACCACAGCAATTTTTTATTGGACAATCCTCGCTACGCATCTCTTTTCAAACTAAAAACTACCGACTACAAAGGTTGGGCACACGGATTGAAAAAGGCAGGATATGCAACTAACAGAAGTTATGCACACCTTTTAATAGATATAATTGAAGCAAATAAATTGTACCGTTTAGATTATAAAATTAGTTACGATGAATTAGCTTCTTTTGAGCAAAAACAAATGGGAAGCGAAGGGATTTCAAATTCACTTTCTATTAACGCATTCCAATCTCACGAAATTATAAAACGTAATCGCGTAAAATCGGTGGTTGCACGTAAAGGCGACACTTACGAAATAATTGCTCAGGAACTTGGGCTAAAAGAGTGGGTACTGTATAAATACAACGACCAATCGGCTGGTTATCGTCCTCGCGAAAATGAAATAGTTTATATAAAGCCTAAAAAGAATAAAACGAAAAAAGATAAATTAACGCATCGTGTTGAAACAGGCGATTCAATGCATTATATATCCCAATTCTATGGCATAAAACTTAGTCCTTTATATAGGCGAAACCAAATTAAAAAAGGACAACAACCTAAAGTCGGACAAATTATTTATTTACATAAAAGAGGGGAAGGTTAATTGAGTTTTTAGTAGCAGTTTTTAGTAAAAAGAAAGTAGTTAGTATCGAAACTTGAAACCCGAAACTAAACCTCCGCCCGAAACATAAAATATCTCAGCAAAACCCTGTCGGCAAACAAAATAAATACAGCGAGAAAATTAATTCCAACAACCAAACCTGCATTTGCAATAATAAAATTCAACCAATCTGTCCAGTTTGTATCGTACCAAATAAGTGCAATTACTGCCGAAATTATTGCAATACCAGCAAATGCTCCCAAATAAATGAGAAACTCTTTAATATATTGTTGCCATGCAAATTTCCGGCTCACTTTCTCGGCAACCATATCTGCAAAATTATCGGGCAACGAAAAACCAGGCTCGGTAATTAACGCCTCGTCAACCAAATTCTCTGCATCAAAATATTTTTCAGTTTCTTGCATAATCAACAAAAATATTAGTTTTTTCACTCTCCACAACTTTTTCTAACTTTGCCTTTAATAAATTTCTCGCCCTCGACAAGTAGCTTTTTATTGTTCCTTCTGGCATTCCGGTAATCTCCTTAATCTCTTTATACGAAAATTCCTCTAAATGAAACAATGTCAAAACAGTTCTATAATTTACTGGTAAACTTTCAATCATCTCCATCAATATAGTTTTTGCCTCCTCCTTTTCAACCATTTTATGGGTCATTAATTCGTCTCGTTCCAAGGCAATCAACGCAGGTTTATCGTCGTACGATTGTTCTCCTCTCCGCGCCATTTTTCTAACATGCGAAATACTTGTATTATAAGCAATTGTTGCAATCCAAGTCGATAATCGAGATTCACCTCTAAACCGTTTCA
>DAOVTY010000247.1 GCA_030632865.1 Bacteroidota bacterium | reverse complement strand
ATCAGCCGCCCTGAAGATTCTGACATAATTGCTTTTGAGTACGCCGCCTTCTTTCTCAAAAAAGATATTATCATCTCTGCCCTCTTCGGCTCTTAGAGTTTCAATCATCTGCTTTTGCTCAATAATATGCCCCGAAGCACGCGGCTCAATACTTGGAGGAAGTACATTGAGAGCTTCCATGTTTTTATGAAAGGTATTCATGTATTTTTGAACAACTTCCATGGGCTCAATTTGCTCCAAACGCGCCTTTTTGGCAATTTTATCTTCGCCTGTCTCTTCAGCTTCATTTTCTAAATGACCAACGTCTGTAATATTTCGAACATAACGCACTTTATTTCCTATAAAAGTAAGATATCTGAAAAGTAAATCGAAAGTAATATTTGGGCGAGCATGCCCCAAATGAGAGTTGCTATAAACCGTTGGACCACAAACATAAAGTCCAACTTTACCTTCAGTAATTGGTTTAAAAACTTCTTTTTTTCGGGTTAAAGTATTATAAATTATAATTGAATTCTTCATATTATTCAATATCAAAATAATTTTGCAAAGATATAGATTTTTGGAATGATTTTTCCTTTTCGAAGATAGGTGCTAATTAACAATATTATTCTCTGTTACAATTTCTTTTTCAGTTAACTTTTCTTCAGGTTTATTAAAATACTTGCGATAAAAAAGTAAAATTGAAAAAATTCCTACTGTAATTGCCGAATCTGCGATATTAAATACCGGTCGGAAAAAGATAAATGGATTACCTCCAAAGTAAGGAATCCAATTTGGATATCTTCCTTGTATAAGAGGGAAATAGAACATATCTACTACTTTGCCATGCAAGAATCCAGCATAACCGCCACCTTCTGGGAACATTGTTGCTACTTGGCCATAACTATGATTAAAAATAATACCGTAAAATAAACTGTCTATGATATTACCAATTGCACCTGCAAAAATTAAAGCGATACTAATTACGAATCCAAAAGGAATTTCTTTTTGTTTGGCAAGTTTAAACAGGTACCAACCAATTGCAATTACTGCAAAAATGCGGAATACGCTCAAGAACATTTTTCCATATTCGCCGGCAAATTCGAATCCGAATGCCATTCCATTATTTTCCACAAAATGGAGAATAAACCAATCATTGAAAATTATAAATTCATCGCCAAGAGACATGGTAGTTTTAACCCAAACTTTAAGCACCTGATCGGCAATTAAAATTAGAAAAATTACTATTAGCGATTTTGTGCTTCGCGACATAAAAAATTGGTTAAAAAAAAGCTCCCGGAATTTTCAATATTTGATTAAACCGCAGAGCTAATTAAAATATTTTATAAACTATTTTTGGTTCTTCTTCGCAGTTATACAAAGTGTTGCATGCGGTACTGCTCTTAGTCTTTCTTTAGAAATAAGTCCGCCTGTGTCTCGGCAAATTCCATAAGTTTTATTTTCGATACGAATCAAAGCAGCTTGTAAATGTTGAATGAATTTCAACTGTCGTTGTGCTAATTTCCCGGCTTCTTCTTTAGAGAGTGTTGCAGCTCCCTCTTCTAAAACTTTAAATGTTGGCGATGTGTCTGAAATATCGTTACCATCGCTTTGGTTAATTGAATTTCTATATAACTCGTAGTCGCCTTTTGCAACGTCAAGCTTCTTATTGATTAATGCTTTAAATTCATTTAACTCCTCGTTTGTATATCTGTTTTTGTTTCCCATAATAGTAGGGTTTTAATGTTTATTTTATTTTTTAACAAAGGTCTCAAAAATAGTAAAACTTTGCATTAATTATAATGTCAAATTGTTAATATTTAAATCAGCTTTTCAACAATAATTTTAGCAATTATCTCTTTGTCAATTTCAACCTCTTTTACGCTTGTATTACCTATGTTCTCAACTAAATTTAGTTGGGTTGCCAAAGTTTGTGTGCAAATATAATCTTTATAATTTAATACTGCTTTGTTAAAATAGGCATGTTCTTCAATTGTTATATTAACGCGGTCAGTAACCTCAAAGTTGCTTTCCTTGCGGAAATTCTGAATTTTATTGATGAATTCTCTTGCAATTCCCTCCTGCTTTAATTCTTCGGTAATATTAATATCTAGTGCAACGGTTAATTGCCCTTCTGTTGCAACAGTAAGCCCAGGGATATCTTCGGTCTGAATTTCAACATCTTCGAGAGCAAGTATTATTTTCTCGTCGCCCACAAGTATTTCAAAATTCTCTGATTTTTCAAATTCCGAGATATCATCTTGTTGTAATTTATTTATAGAGCCAGCAATCTGCTTCATCAGTTTCCCGTATTTTGGCCCAAGAGTTTTAAAATTGGGTTTTATTTTTTTACTGATAATTCCCGAAGTGTCGGTTAAAAACTCAACCTCTTTTACATTTACTTCGGCAAGAATAATATTTTTCACAGCATCAAATTGCTCCTGAAAACGTGGGTTTAAAACCGGTACAATAATTTTCGCTAAAGGCTGGCGTACTTTCAATTTTTCTTTTCTGCGAAGTGCTAATACCATAGAAGATGCTTTTTGTGCAATCGCCATTCTTTTCTCTAATTCTTTGTCTATTAGATTTTTATCGAAAGCGGGGAAGTCTATTAGATGAATGCTTTGGTCGGTTTCTTTTCCGGTTGCATTGTTAAGATCTGAAAATAGAAGATCGGCATAAAACGGTGCAATTGGTGCCATTAATTTTGCCACGGTTACCAAGCAAGTATATAAAGTTTGGTATGCCGAAATTTTATCGGTTGAATATTCTCCTCCCCAATATCTTTTTCTGCTTAAACGTACAAACCAGTTACTTAAATTTTCCGATACAAACTCCGAAATTGCTCGTCCGGCACGAGTTGGCTCATAATTTTCATAACTTTCTCCTACTTCTATTATTAATGAATTTAGCAATGAAATTACCCAACGATCAATTTCGGTTCGCTGTGCTACTGGAATTTCTTCTTCGGAATACGTGAAGCCATCAACATTGGCATAAAGTGCAAAAAAGTTATAGGTATTATATAATGTGCCAAAGAATTTACGTTTCACTTCCTCAACACCACCGATGTCAAATTTCAGATTATCCCATGGTTGTGCATTGGTAATCATGTACCAACGCAGTGGGTCTGAACCATATTTTTCGATAGTTTTAAATGGGTCAGCGGCATTCCCAAGTCGCTTCGACATTTTGTTGCCAGCTTTATCAAGCACTAATCCGTTTGAAATAATATTTTTAAATGCAACCGATTCGTCAATCATCGTTGCAATGGCATGTAAAGTAAAGAACCATCCACGAGTTTGATCAACTCCTTCAGCAATAAAATCGGCAGGGAAAAGAGGCGTTTTCTGATTTGTTTTTAGCAAGTCAGGGTTCTCAAACGGGTAATGGTGCTGAGCAAATGGCATAGCACCCGAATCGAACCAAACATCAATTAGGTCGGGGTCGCGAAACATTTTTTGTCCGGTTGGCGAAACCAAAATTATTTTATCTACATAAGGTTTATGTAAATCTGCTTTGTCGTAATTTTCTTTTGTGTTATTCCCAACTTCAAAACCTTCATACGGATTTTCATCCATAAAACCAGTTTCCATTGCTTTGTCTATTTCAGAGATTAACTCTTTAGTCGAACCGATACAAATTTCTTCCAACCCATCCTCCGTTATCCAAATTGGTAGTGGCGTACCCCAAAAACGTGAACGACTTAAATTCCAGTCAACAAGATTTTCGAGCCAGTTTCCAAAACGCCCAGTTCCGGTTGATGCAGGTTTCCAGTTGATGGTTTTATTCAACTCAACCATTTTGTCTTTTACCGCAGTTGTTTTTATAAACCATGAGTCGAGTGGATAATATAAAATAGGCTTATCGGTACGCCAACAGTGCGGATAACTGTGTACATGTTTTTCTATTTTGAAAGCTTTGTTCTGCTGCTTCAACATTACCGCAATATCAATATCAACAGTTAGTGCATCATCTTCCAATTTATCGTCGAATTCGTTTTTAACATATCTTCCGCCAAAATCGTGATACTTCTCTGTATTTACATATTTTTCAACAAAATTTTTATCTAAATTTTCTGTGGGGAAAAAGCGTCCTTTCTTATCAACAAGAGCTTGTGTTTTTCCCTCTAAATCTTCAACTATTAACGGCGAAATACCATTTTGTTTTGCCACCCGGTCATCGTCGGCACCAAAAGTAGGAGCAATATGTACTATTCCGGTACCATCTTCAATTGTAACAAAATCGCCGGTAATTACTTCAAAAGCTTTCCCTTTTGGTTTAACCCATTCAATTAACTGCTCGTATTGAACGCCTTTTAAATCGTTGCCTTTGTACTCGCCTAAAACTTTATACGGAATTTTTTTATCTCCCTGCTTATATTCATCAAACGGTAATTCTGTATTTTTCTCGTCAAAATAAAGACTAAAAAGATCTTTTGCTAAAATTAGAGTTGCCGGAATTCCGGTGTAGGGATTAAATGTTTTAACCTTTACATATTT
>DAOVTY010000125.1 GCA_030632865.1 Bacteroidota bacterium | reverse complement strand
TGCTAAAATATAACGAGGGCGAAATATTAAACCCCGAAGTGCGAGACAGTATTGCAAATATTGAAATGCAAAAAATTGAAAAAAACAAAGGTAAAATTACTGATCCCGAAACATTTATGGATGACCCATCGGAGTACATGAGAAAAATGAAAATCTACTAGTAAAAGTTGTTGATATTTCATTAATTTGGTGCAATCTAAAAGTTAAAAATTAGAATAAATATGAATAGCAAACCATTTTTATTTATTGCAATATTATTAATCTCACAATCTGTAAAAGTTAATGCCCAAGAATTTTATTGGGTAGCATTTACAGATAAAAACAACTCAGAATTTTCATTGTCATCACCAGAAAATTATCTTTCTGAGCGTGCTATTCAACGCCGTATAAAACAAAATATTTTAATCGATTCGCTCGATTTACCAGTTAACTCAAATTATATAGACTCTATTTTAATTGTTGGAGCAGACCTTGTTCATGCATCAAAATGGTTAAACGGAATTACTGTTAAAGCTGAAATTAGTAGCTTTCGAAATAAGGTTTTAGAATTCTCATTTGTGAAGGATGTTCAGCTAACAAAACCTGTAAATACAATAAAAAGTACGTTTAATAAATTTAATGAAATATATGAGTCAGAGAAAGAACCAATTGATACTTCTTTTTATGGGGCATCAGTTTATCAAACCGGATTAATGAATGGGCAATTTTTGCATAATAAAGGTTACAATGGAGATGGAATGCAAATTGCAATACTTGATGCCGGTTTTTTAAATACTGATAAATATTTAGCTTTCGACAGTTTATGGGCAAACAAACAGATTTTAGGTGTTAAAGATTTTGTGAATCCAAATTCAATAATTTTTGATGAAAATTATCACGGAATGAGTGTGCTTTCATGCATCGGAGGGAATGTTCCTGGCTCACTAATTGGAACGGCTCGAAAAGCGTCGTTTTGGCTTTTGCGTTCAGAAGATGCTAATACAGAATACATAATTGAAGAAGATAATTGGGTTGCTGCCGCCGAGTTTGCCGATAGTGTTGGTGTTGATATTATAAATTCTTCGTTGGGATATTCGGAGTTTGAGGATCCACTTACAAATCACACCTATGCTGATATGGATGGCAAAACTACACGCGTAACACAAGGTGCAAATATTGCGGCTTCGCGTGGAATTTTGGTTTTTTCAAGTGCCGGAAACGAGGGAAATAACAGTTGGAAATATATTATTGCACCATCTGATGGGGATAATGTTATTGCAGTTGGAGCAGTTGATAAAAATGGAGATCCAGCTTATTTTACTTCTTACGGGCCAGCATCCGATGGAGATATTAAACCAAACATTTCAGCCGTTGGGTATAATACTTATTTACAACGTTCAGACGGAGAATTAGGTTTTGCCAGCGGAACATCATTCTCTTCTCCGGTAATGGCAGGAATGGCGGCTTGTTTGTGGCAGTCCGCTCCAAACGTGTCTGCCAGAGAAATTAAATTTGCTATGGAAATAAGTGCATCTTCATTTCTTAATCCGGATTCGATACTTGGCTATGGAATTCCTGATTTTGAAAAGGCTTGGGATCTTTTTTTTCCTATGGGAGTTTCTTCACAATTTGAAGGGAAAGATTGGTTCGTTTATCCAAATCCGATACGAGATTTTTTAATTGTTCAAAAAAATGGAGTTGTAAATTCGGATCAAATTTTAATTGAGATATACACTTTAGAAGGACGGTTAATTAATAAATGGATAAAACCAAATAACCCTAAAATTACACTTTCAAATATTGGATGGTTGCCTCAAGGAATGTTCTTGTTGAAAATTAGTTCAGATGAAAAATCTCAAACTATAAAACTGAACAAAATACGCTAATAGATGAATGAAAAGTTAACACTCTTACAGTTAAACGAATCTATTAAAGATACTTTGCATGATGCATTTTCGGCAACGGTTTGGGTGGTTGCTGAAGTTAGCGAATTGAAAATAAATAGGAGTGGGCATTGTTATCTAGAGCTTATTGAAAAGGAGGGCAATAGTATAATTGCACGGTCGCGAGCAACAATATGGTCTTATACTTTCCGTATGTTAAAGCCATATTTCGAAACTTCTACCGGGCAACAGTTTTCGCAGGGCATTAAAATTTTAGTTCAGGTTGCAGTTGAATATCACACGGCTTATGGCTTAAGTTTAAACATAAAAGATATAGATCCAACATACACGGTTGGCGACATGGCTTTGCAACGAAAAGAGATAATTAATCGTTTGCAAACCGAGGGTGTTTTTGATATGAATAAAGAGTTGGAATTACCACTTGTTCCGCAAAAAATTGCAGTAATTTCTTCGGCAACAGCAGCCGGATTTCAAGACTTTATGAGCCAACTTGACACCAATGAATTTGGGTTTAAGTTTTACACCAAATTGTTTGAAGCAACAATGCAAGGTGCAGAAACTGTTCCATCAATAATTCGCGCACTAGATAGAATTTTTAATCACGAAGATTTTTTTGATGCAGTTGTAATTATCAGAGGTGGGGGTGCAGCAGCTGATTTAAGTAGCTTCGATAATTACGATTTGGCATTTAATGTTACGCAGTTTCCACTGCCAGTAATTTCGGGAATTGGGCACGAGAAAGATGATACAATAGTAGATTTGGTTGCTCACACACGAATGAAAACACCCACTGCAGTTGCAGAATTTTTAATTGCCGGGGTAACCCAATTTTATGATCGATTGTTGGATATGGAAACTCAGGTAGTTCAGTTTGTTAGAAATACTATTGATGATGAACAAAATAAATTGGAAAAAATTGCAACAAGTTTAAACTATTCGGTGTCGGAATTTATTAACGAAAAGCAGACTCGATTAACAAAAATGGGAAACGAATTGCAGCAAAATGTAAGTCAGTATTCATTCAAAAAAAAATATGAAATAAATAATTTGAAACACGATTTGGAATCGATAATTTCGTTGTGGTTTGTCGAAACTAAGAATAGTCTGGAACATAAACGTCGTATTTTAAAACGTGTTGCTGGTGCATCGTTACTAAAAAATAACGCAACTCTAATTCATTATAAAGATTTGATAGCACACGAAACTAAAAGAATGATTTTCAGGGAACAGAAAAAAATTCACATTAGCGAAACCAGCTTGCGCTTATTAACTCCTGAAAATATTTTAAAACGTGGATATTCGTTAACTTTGAAAGATGGTAAGATTATAAAATTAGCTGCAAAATTAATTGTGAATGATGAAATTGAAACTATGTTCGCCGATGGGAAAGTGCAATCTAAAATCATAAAAAATAAAAAATGACAACAAAAAAAATATCGTACAACGAAGCGATGACAGAAATAGAGGAGATTCTTGAAAAGATTGAAAACGAAGAGTTAGATGTTGACGAACTTGCTGAAAAAGTTAAAAGAGTTTCAGTTCTTTTGAAGATATGTAAAGATAAACTGCATAAGACAAATAAACAGGTTGAGCAGGTTTTAAAAGAGATGGAAGATTAATTATTTAATTTTTTTCACAAAATATATTTTTATTATGTACACAAAAAAACAAATAGCAAAAACGATAGATCATGCGGTTTTAAAGCCGGAACAAACAAATGCCGATTTAAAAGCGAATGCCGAAATGTGCATCGAAAATGAAGTTTTTAGCATGTGTGTTAAACCATGCGATATTAATGCTGCAGCTATTTTGCTGGAAAAAAGCGATGTAAAAGTATCGTGTGTTTTGAGTTTTCCGCATGGAGCAGATGCTACTGTAGTAAAGGCATTTCAGGCAAAACAGGCAATTGAAGACGGTGTTGACGAAATAGATATGGTAATGAATATTGGCAAATTTCTTTCGGGTGATTTCGAGTATGTTGTAAACGATATAAAAGCCGTGGTTGAGGTTGCACATCAAAATAGTATTTTGGTGAAAGTTATCCAAGAAAGTGGTTTTTTAACACTCGAACAGATTGCAAAAGCATGTGAATTATCGTACGAGGCGGGTGCTGATTTTGTTAAAACATCAACAGGATTTGGTCCTGGTGGAGCAAAACCTGAATATATTGATGTGATGGTTAAAACTGTGGGCGATAAAATGCAGGTGAAAGCTTCTGGTGGAATTCGTTCGTGGAGCGATGCTGTTACTTTTCTCGAACAAGGTACCGACCGTTTAGGAGTGGGCTCAACAGAAGCAGTTTTAAAAGGCGGAAAAGCTGAGGGAGATTATTGACCATTATCTAATATGATTGCAATGGAGTCGTTAAATTAGGATGATAGGCTCCCAATTAAATTAGAATTCAATATTCATACAAAACACAACAATATTCTTTTAAAATGTTTATTATATTTATCAGGAAATATCTTACTTATATTTTTTTAATCAAAAAATCTATCATATTTGCAACCTTTTAATTAAAGGATTAGAATGTATTTTTTAAACGGAGACAGAATATATATTAAACCCGCAAAAGCTAATGGAACGCTTGATCAGCAATTACAAAATTGTCTGGTTCAGTTAAAGAATATCAATTCAGGAAAAAAAATATTTAAGCTGAATTTTTTTGTTGATGCTGATTCTAATGATGGGTATAATAAGCTGAACTCTGAAATTCAATTTCAGGTTTCGAAGATGTATTCCGAAAAAATGGTATTCAGCACAATTGCACAGCCGCCGCTTACTTGCAAAATTATTATAGAGGCTTTTTATTACGACCCCGTTTTTTGGAATGCTAAATTTATAAAAATAGGCAACGATATTGCAGTATTATTTTCGCAAAATGGGAGTGAGATTCTAATTGGAAATATTCAATCGAATAAAAGACTTGGGTGTAAAACTGATTCGGAAAATGCTTTTAGTACGTTAAGTAAGTTATTACATAAACTCTCTTTCCCAGTAAAATCTATAGTTCGTCAGTGGAACTATCTCGAAGATATTGTTGGTTTTGATGGAGAAGACCAGAAGTATCAGGAGTTTAATAATGTACGTTCAGATTTTTATGGGAGCAGTTTTGAAAAAATTGGTTACCCAGCAGCTACTGGAATTGGGATGAACAGAGGTGGGTTGATAATTGAGTTTTTGGCTGTTAAATCTGATGATTTAATAACTTCGCCGGTTGATAATCCTGAACAAATTTCGGCTCATAGATACAGCGAGAATGTGTTAGTAGGAGAGGAGTGCATTTTAAAAACTACTCCAAAATTCGAACGGGCGCGTTTTTTTGAAATGTTCAATAAAAAGCTAATTTTTATTTCGGGTACTGCTTCAATTATCGGAGAAAAAACCATTGGTGTTGGCAATCCTGTAAAACAAACTGAAATTACCATTAATAATATTCAACAGTTATATTCTGATAAAAATTTGCAAAATATTTCTGACAAAAAACATAAATCCAGATTTGGTCATGCACGTGTTTATGTTAAATGCCGCGAAGATTATCCTGCAATAAAAACAGTCTTCGAGTCTCGCTTTGGAAATCAGCCTGTGGTTTATATTATTGCTGACATTTGCAGAAAAGATTTATTGGTTGAAATTGAGGGGAAAGTTATTTTGGAGTAAAAAACAATGACACTATGTTTTTATGAAAGTATTTTTATTAGAGCATCAGCGGCAATCTCTTATTAAAACTTAAAATCAACTCCAAGCATAAAATGAGTTCCAGCTTGCGGATAATAACCATCCATTTTATAACGCTTATCTCCATAAATGTATGAATAAACCCAGGCATTACTTTCATACATTTCGTTAAACAAATTATTTACCATAAAATGAAATTTGATTTCTTCAAATAAATTGGTTTTAATTAAGTAATCAATTTTTAAATTATTAATTAAATAGTTCTCCAAAATCCGGTCTTCGTTAGAAGTATTATCAATAAATTGTTTGCCCACAAAAGAGGATACAAATGCAATATTCAGACTTTTGAGCGGTGAGAATATAAATTGGCTATTTGCTACAACATTTGGCGAAAAAGCCAAATTGGTTGTTCCCAATTTAAAAGTTTCTTGTCCCCAGGTATCCCAATTATCAACATGCTCAGTAAAATCTTTTATTTTATTTGAACTTAAAGTTGTGTTCCCGTTCCATTTTATATTATTGGTTATTTGAACTCCTGCCTGCAACTCTATTCCTGTGCGATAACTTTTGTCAACATTTACCATTATTGGCGCGCCTACATCGTTTATCTCCCCGGTTAAAACAAGTTGGTTTTTGTAATTCATAAAATAATAATTTGCTGAAAGAGATAATTTTGAGGATGAATAATTGTACCCTAACTCCCAGTTGCAAAGTGTTTCGTATTCTGGTGTTTTTCCGTTGGGATCTTTATCTACATAAGCAGTTCTGTTTGGCTCGCGGTTAGCAATTGCTCTTGAAATATATAATTTCTGATTATTGGTTAGTTGATAATAAATACCAAATTTTGGGTTGAAAAAATTGAAATCGTACGACTGTTCCAAATCACGTAAATCGTCATCAATTCCATTTATTGAGTAATCTATTTTACGGAATTGCAAATCGATAAAAAGATTTATTTTCTCGGTAATTTGGTAGTTGTATTTGGCATAAATATTATAATCTTTTTTTAATCCGTTGTTATTGTACCACTCATAATTCGGTTTAGTATCGCCTAAAAATTGTGCCCAAATAACATTTCCATAATGGTCACCGTCGTAAATACTAAAACCACCACCTAATAAAAAATCACTCCTGTTTTTGTTATAATTAAGTGAGTATATAAGTCCGTAAAAATTATTATTCAGCCATTTTCTGTTTACCAAATCAGTTGTCTCAATTATTTCTGAACCAACAATAATATCCGAAATTTGATAATCAGCAAGCTCTTCATCTTCTTTATAATTTTCGTAGTAACCACGTCCGTAAGTGTAATGGGCCGAAAGATTTAAGTTCCAGTTTTGGTTGAGTTTCTGCGAGAAATGCAATCGGTAATTATCTTGCTGATAATGGTCAACCTGATTTTCGTAATATCGAATATTACCATTCTCATCGGTATATTCACCGGCACTGTTGTAAGTTCTGTTCGTTTCTAACATATCAGACGAAATTCCGTTCCATGCCTGATAAGTCTCTTCGAAACCTGAAAAGATATTTACTTTCAGAATAGTATTTTCTGTGTAATAACCTGCCGAAACGAAGAATGATTTTAGGTCGGATTCAGCACGGTCGATATATCCGTATGAAGTTACTTTAGATAATCTTGCATCAACTGAAAACTTACCATTCATTAAACCTGTTCCTGCCGAAATTGTATTTTTGAATGTGTTAAACGTTCCAAAAGCAGTTTTATATTCACCATAAGGATTTTTGTTGAGTGTGTTGGTTTGCAAATTTATGGTTGCACCAAAAGCGGCAGCTCCATTTGTAGAAGTTCCAACTCCACGCTGTACCTGTACATTCTCTAACGATGAGGCTAAATCGGGTAAATCAACAAACCACGTTCCGTGCGATTCTGCATCGTTTATGGGAATTCCATTTACACTTACATTTATTCGGTTCATGTCAGTTCCTCTAATTCTAAAACTGGAATAACCAATACCTGCGCCAGCATCTGAAGTTGCAACAAAAGAAGGCGTGAGTTGCAGTAAATATGGAATGTCTTGCCCCATATTTCGTTGTGCAATTTCGTCGCCCGACATATTGTTGTAAGCCATTGGAGTTTTGTCTTTTGCACGCGTTGCCGCAATCATAATTTCATCTGTCATTATAACATTTGGCTCTAGATTAATCGAAATTTGCTTATCCGAGTTCAGTGTTACACCAATAACTTTGGTGTTAAATCCAATAAAAGAGATCTTAACTTTGTAATCGCCATTTTTTAGATTATTAAACTCGAAACTTCCGTTGCCCAATGTAGAAACTCCGTAATAACTGTTTTCGAGCACAACACTCGCTCCGGCTAGTTTTTCGCCATTGCCACTAACAATACCACTAAGTTTATTTTGCCCAAAGGCAATTAAAACAATTAACTGCAAAAGCAGTAATAAATTTAAATGTTTCATTTTTTCAGAAAAATTGGTTAAACTTTATCAGCCATTAACCAATGGAGTGGGACGAATCCCTTTTTTGCTCTCCCTACGCCGGCATTATCCGGATCAGGTTTTGTGAGTATAATCTCAGCCCTAATTTATTCCCAAAATAAATTGGAATTAGGCACCCCCATTGCATAAATATCGATGGCAAAGTTAAAAGGGTTTTTTGATTTGACAAAAAGAGAACTAAAATATATAGATAATCACTCTGAGAATCTATGAATTTTTAACTCCGGTCTTTCTATGTGGTTAGTTTTTATATTATTCTAATATCAAAAACTTCTCAAAATCCTCTTTATATTTTACAATTTTTCGCGATGGGCGCTGTGTCTCTTCATCAATAAAAAGTACTTTTTGCTGACCGGTTGAACACACTTCTCCTTTTTCGTTTAAGAATTGAAATTCGAATATTGCTGAAACATTCATAAGTTTCGACACCCAAACTTCAACATGAACTGTATTGTGTAGGAAATATGGTTTTTTGTATTTTATAATTGTTTCGGTAATAATAGGTAGTATTTTATCTTCTTCTGCAATTTTTGAAATAGACAAACCCATTGCTTGCAGCAGTTTTACACGGGCATTTTCTA
>DAOVTY010000008.1 GCA_030632865.1 Bacteroidota bacterium | reverse complement strand
CGGGATAGCGTAAAATACAGGCTGCTGCCGTTGTTCCGCCGTAAGAAGTTCCAAAAACCCCTACTCTATTCTTATCGAAATACGGACGATCGTACAACGATTTTATTCCTTCGGCAAAATCGTCCATCTCTACAATACAAAGATTTCCGTATAATTTATCTAACATTTTTTTGCCTTTGCCGGCGGCATTTCGTCCATCTATATTTGCAACCAAAAAACCATACTCTGTAAGCGAACTTGGAGTAGTAAAACTCTCTCTAAATGCATTAGTTGCAGGTCCTCCGTAATTTGCTAAAATAAGTGGGTACTTTTTATTGGGGTCGAAATTAGATGGAAAATGTAATATTCCGTGCAAAATTGTTTCACCATCTGCAGAAGTGAAAGTAAACACCTCAACTTTTTTCAACCCAATCTCATTAAATTTAGTCAAATCGCTTTCTGCAAGATTAGCAACCATCGACCCATTAACTTTTTGCAACTGAGTAAATGGAGCAACATTGTGTGTTTGCAGCACATCAACAAAATATTTTCCGTTGGGTGCAATTTGTACACTATGGTTAAAATATGGATTCGTTAACTGTTCATCTTTTGTTCCATCGAGTTTGCAACGGTGCAACTGTAATTTCATGTGATTGTTGCCACTGCGCGCCATATAATATAACCAGTTATTCTTTTCATCAACCATCTCAACTCCTGCAACTTCAAATTCGTGCGTTGTAATTGGATTAATTAATCCGGCTTGCAAATCGTATAAATAATAGTTTTTAAAACCGTTTCGTTCGCTTTCCCAGATAAATCTTTTTTCATCATCGAGATATTGCATGAAAGGAATATTCTCAGTAAAACTTGCCTGCCACTCTTCGCGAACCACAACCCTGCATTTACCGGTTTCGGCATTCGCAGCAGTCCACTCCATTATATCTTGCTTCCTATTTGTGCGGTGAAATAACAATTCTGCTCCATCGGGCGACCACTCAATTTTATAAACATAATGCCCAACTACATTATCATCAAAAGGTAAGCCGTCGCGCACATCAACTTTTATAGTTTTTTTAGTTTCCAAATCGTAAATAAACAATTCAACTTCGGGGTTTATTGCACCAACTTTTGTATAGGCCTCAATATTCATCGAGTCGTAAATCTCTGTCTGTTCGTATTGCAAATAGTAGTTTCTAACATTGCTCATATCGAAATGATAAAATGCCAACTTTTTACTGTTTGGCGACCACCACATTGCATGTCTTTGACTCAACTCCTCTCCATAAACCCAGGTTGCTGTACCAAAAGTAAAACGGTTTTTTATAGACCCCTCGGTTGTAACAGCAATTTCGTTAACGCCAGCCGAATCGATAACATAAACATTACCATCACGATAATTGGCAATCCATTTTTCATCCAATGCTGTCTCTTTAGCATATTGTCTTCCGCGTGCAGGGCCGCCACCATACATTCTGCGGTAGCGTGCATACCGCGACTCTTCCTTTTCTACTATTCCAATCTCTTCTGCCTTATTCTTTTTAATATCGAAATTGTATTTTTTACCATCAAAACTATATTCAAAAGATTTTCCATCTTCGGCCCAAACAACAGATATTTTACCCTGCTTTACAGAACTTCTAATTTGTGGACTAATTTCTTTGTATCGTTCGTACCCGGGCATGTTTTTAATCCACTGCTGTGCAAAAGTTGGAAGTGAAATAAAACAAACGAAGAAAATAGAAAATAGAAACAGTAGAGTTTTTTGATTTTTCATTGGAAATGATTTAAAAATTTCTAAAAATTTAAAATCGTAAACATAACTACTGCACTTTAATTATCAAAAATAAAATTCGATTAAATAATAAAATACAAATCTTGGCACGATTTATTAAAGAATATTTTGAACACTTTCAAGTAATTCCAATTTTGTATAAACGGGACACCGAAAAAAACATGATGCAAAATCATATCTTATGAGGGATTAAATTAATCCACGACAAAACAGTAAAAACGGATATAACAGAGTTTTGCACAATATTCAGAACACAAAATTGGGAGTTATTAAATTGATTTATGTTCAAATAAAATCGACTAATTACTGAGTAAACAAAACTTACATCTCCCAATAGGGGACACGAGCAGCAAGATTATTATTTAGAATTATTATTTTTAGCAAAAATAAGTGACTGATTTAAAGCAGCGTATAAATCTTTAATTATATTTGTGGCATACAAACCCGTTAAGTTGTTATAAACGCAGGAGGAAATAAAAATTATAAAATCCCGGAGTGGACGCCGGGATTTTTTTATGCTAAAAATATATCTTACTTATATTTTGCAACATTAACCAGATCTTTAGCTTTCTGTACTTTTTCTACTGGCAACTGGCAAAAACCATTTTCACAAACATAAATCAGATTTTTATCGCTTACAAATCTATCTTTCAGAATAGAAACATCACTTTTTATTTTTGTGAATGCCCAAAGAATATGAGGCTGAAAACTATCTTGCATTTCGCAAAAAATATGTTGCGCATTTTTACCTGTAATTGCTACCTCAAAATATGGTTCAGTTATTTTTAAAATAAGTGTTCCCCAATTTGCATGTGCCATCGGATATTTTGCAAAATTAAAAGTAATATGTTGCAACATTTTTTTAGCAACAACTAAATAATTTGGGCGACCTAAAATTAGATACAACCGATGCAAATTATTTGCCATTACCGAATTGGAAGCAGGCAGTACATTATCCTCTTTTTGGAAATGGTTTGTAACAACAGACTTTTCATTATTCTCTGCAAAATAAAAAAGCTCACTAGTTTCATCATAAAAATTAGTGAATGTAAAATCGGTAAGTTTTGTAGCTATATTTAACCACTGCATATCGCCTGTAACTTCAAATAGAGAGAGAGATGCATTAATTAATAATGCATAATCTTCTAAAAAACCATCAATCGAAGCCTTCCCATTTTTCCAATTATGAAAAAGTTTACCGCTACTTTGCATTACATTTTTACACAAAAAACTTGCATTCTTTTGTGCCAAATCTAAAAAACGATCATCACCAAAAGCTTTATATGCATCTGTCAATCCAGTAATTACAATAGCATTCCACGAAGTCAAGGTTTTATCGTCTAGCCCAGGGCGAATTCGTTTCGTACGTTCTTTTAATAATGTGCGTTTCCACATTAGCACCTTCTCTTGAAGTTTTTCCAAAGTCAAATTATATTTCTGAGAGAATCTTTCATCAGAGTCATCTCGTAGCAAAATATAGTTATTATGTTCCCAAAACCCTTTTTGATTTATATTAAAATAATGAGAAAACAATTCAAAATCATCCTTTAATATATCCTTCAATTCTGTAATATTCCAAACATAAAATTTACCCTCTTCACCTTCACTATCAGCATCGAGCGACGAGTAAAATGCACCCGATTTATCCATTAATTCCCGTTCAATAAAATCTGCAGTTTCATAAGCTACTCTTTTAAATTCCTCGTTTTTAAACTGCTGAAATCCTTTAGAATAGATACTTAATAACTGTCCGTTATCGTATAACATTTTTTCAAAATGTGGAACTTTCCATTTATCATCAACAGAATAACGTGCGAATCCGCCACCAATTTGATCGTAAATTCCTCCACGTGACATCTTTTCCAAAGTAGTATTCACAAATTCAAGTGATTTATCATCGCTTCTCATTAAACCGTAATACAACAGAAACTCCAAGTTTACGGGCATCGGAAATTTGGGTGCACCAGAACTTCCTCCATCTTTCATATCGAATCTGCTTTTCCAGCCGTTTACTCCATTCTGTAAGAGCTTTGAATCTGCGGAAATAATCTCTTCAACTTCACTTGTTAAAGAGATCTGTTTAATTCCATTTTGCAAATTCTCGGCATACTCTTCTGTTTGCTTCTTGTTTTGTTTATAGAAGTCGGCTACAGTTAAAATGCTTTTCATCCAACTATCTTTTGCAAAATAAGTACCACCCCATATTGGGCGACCATCAGGTAACGCAATTATGTTTAGCGGCCAGCCACCACGCTGCTGCATCAACTGCACAGCCGTCATATAATAATGATCAACATCAGGTCGTTCTTCACGATCTACCTTTACACAAATAAAATTTGTGTTCATCAAATTTGCCACCTCCAAATCTTCGAAACTTTCGTGCTCCATTACGTGGCACCAATGGCAGGCAGCATAACCAATACTCACTAAAATAAGTTTATTATCATTTTTTGCCTTCTCTATCAACTCATTACTCCACGGTTGCCAGTTAACAGGATTGTGTGCATGTTGCAACAAATAGGGCGAAGTAGAATTTATTAAATTGTTTGTAAACTGATTATTCATTTTATCTGAATTTTGACTATTGCAATTTGTTGTTGCAAAAATTATCAATACAAAAATTAACTTTCTCATCAGTAAAATAACAATGCTGGGTATGATTAGGTTCTATTACATTTTATCATTATTATTTTTTCTGTCAGGATTCGAATATAATTTCGTCAATACTACAGAAACAAAAACAAGTTAACATACATGAAAAGTACAAATGGAAAATCTAAACTTTGGTTTTTTGAGAATTTCAATTTCTTGGAATCTATGACAAAAGCAGAGATGATGGATTTGAGTGAATGCTCTGTAATGAAAGCAGTGAAACGTGACGAATCTGTTTATTTGCCTCACGACATATCTTCGAGAATATATTTTTTAAAAAAAGGAAAAGTAAAAATCATATCGTATTCTGATGAAGGACGAGAATTAATTCATGCAATTTTAAAGGAAGGTGAAATTTTTGGAGAGTTAGCATTAACAGGCGAAAAGCTCAGAGATAACTTTGCAATAGTAACAGAAGATTCATTAGTTTGCCAGATTAGAGTTTCGGAGTTTGAACGCATTCTAAAAAATAATCCACTTTTAAATTTAGAAATAACAAAGTTAATTGGGTTTCGGTTAAAAAAGGTACGTACTAGACTGGAAAGAATGTGGTTTAAATCGGCCGAAGAGCGCATAAAATTTTTATTAATTGAACTAGCAGAAGATCATGGAAAAGAGACACAAAACGGCATTGAGATTCCATTTCAATTAAAACATCGTGAAATAGCAAGTTTAGCTGCAACAACGAGACAAACAGCAACAACAATATTAAACTTACTTGTAAAACAAAATTTGATAGAATATAACAGGCGGAGAATTGTAATTAAAAAATCTTTAGCTAAAACTTTATAATTATTTCAAACGAGGTTGTATAATTTTAAAACTTGTACTCCCAACTCCTTTTCTTTATATTTCTTTCTGTGCAATTATCAAATTTCTTTTAGGAAATAAGATTCGCAATATTATAAATGAAGCAATTAATGTAGGTAAAAACAATAAAACACCTGCAATCCATTTTTCATTATTCGCCGCCTGAGTTAAATTAAGTGCTAAATAAAAAAACACAATTTCATGAATAATTAAAATAAGATATAATACCAAAAATCGAAACTGTTTTAAACCATAAATATACTTTCTAAAAATATATTCAAAAAGCAGGAGAATTAAAAGAAATAACAAACAAGCAAATAATAAAATTTTCCAGTTATCGTCACCTAAATTTACTTCAGGATATATTATAAGAACCGGAAAACTCAGAAATACAACTCCTATTCCCCAACTTTTAAAACAGTTTACTAAACGGCTTACCATTTTAATTACCTGTAAATTCTTCAAAACGATAAACTCGTGCCTTACCATTAATAATTACAGCATGCACTCGCTCTTTAGCATGCAAACGAGAATCTAAATATTTTACAGGGAATATTAAACGAGAATTATCACGATAATCTCCATAAGGATAATTACCATAATTCCGATTGTACCCAGTATTAAAATTCATAATTTTTGAATCTGGATAAAGTTTTTGCCAGGTTTGCCAGGTTGTCTCTAAAACCATATAAGTTTTAGGTTTTTCACCTTTATTTTTACCAAAAATAGCTTTATCGAACAGTTGCGACCAATTAGAATCTGTAGCTCTATCGTATGGAACAATGTTGGTATTATAAAGTAAGCCGGACACTCCAAACGATGTTACTTTTCCATCAACATTTCGATCCCACGCAGTTGCTGTTCCGGTTAGCGGACAATAAATAACGGAGTAATCGATTTGTCCAATTCCATCGTTTACAATCTCGTGCCAATCTAACACATCATGTGGGTACGCTTTAATATTACTACCATCAGAAATACCAACAATAAAATCACTCTTTTCCATAAATGTCGATTGTGCCACACTACCAAATTCGGGTGTAGAAATAGCAGGAATACCATCTTTACCTGGACCACCCGAACGAACTTCATTATGAGGAACTAGCCAATTATTAGTTCCTGTAATTATCTCTCCATCATAAATCCCTTTTCCCGAATTAGGATAAATTTGAATGCCCGGATAAAATGTAGCAAACGAAAACCAATATCCCATTAACGACTGAGTTAATTCCAAACGTTGTCCTTTCCGTGGTCCCTCCATTGCAAATCCAAAAACATCCCATTTATTACCTTCATTGTCATTCATAATTATTGGTAATTCATCATTTGTTGAAGTAAATTCCAACAATGTTCCATCTAACATTCTGAGGAAAGAAACGATATATAAATCTTTTGCATTTCCGGCTAATACAATTTCCACTCCCTCCAATTTATCGTAAAAAACAACTACATCGGCAGTTAGTGGTTGTGATGCATCTGGCGTTTTAGGTGGAAAAACTAATCCATCAATAACTTCATCGGTAACATCCTCGCCGCAGCTAAAAAAAACAGTTATCGTAAAACAAAATAATAGTAATTTATTCATGACATTTATTTTTAATTATTGAATATTTTAATCGCTACTCCAATATTTATTCTATAGGTAGTAGTTAATTGGGTTCCGTTTAAATTCTTATAAACAGGTAGTTCTCCACTAAAATTAATAGCCCAATAGTTACTAGGCTCTATACTTAATCCCAGAAACATATTAATCCAAATCCCTCCTGTACCGGCAACTTGCAAATCTTCTATTTTATCTTGAAAGGTATTTCTGAAATTAAAATACAGCGATGGAGATAATCCAATTTTTTTAATTATTAAATTTTTCTGTAATCCAATGGCAATAATTGTTTCGTTGCCAAAACGATAATCAAAATCACCTTCAAAACGCTGCGCAGGAGTAGTTATTCTAAATCCCGCTGAACTATTAAATGTTAAACCCGTCACATTAAAAAGATGATATTCACTAAAATTTACTCCAATTATCCCATCAAGTGAGCCACTTCCAGGTTGTAAATCAGGAGAAAGCACTAATCCAAATTCGGAATCAGTAGCATTGAATTTTCCAACGGGCAACTTCGGACCAATTGCCATTGTTAAACTTCTTTTTAGACTTAAAAAGGGAGTATATTGAGCTAACAAAACAATATCGCCTAATCCGTTTGCTTCTGTAACATGCGCATCTCCGGAGGAGGTATTAATAGTGCGTTTTTGATATACGTGCGTGAATAATCCATTTACAGAAAACTTTTCTGTAAATGAGTAAATTGTTTGTAACATCACGGTTTGAGTTAGCCGCTCACTTAAATTATTATTTAATTTTTCAGTGCCACTATACAAATTGTCTAACCTATTAAAATCGTATGAGAGTTGAAAATACCAACTTTTTGACTCAATTCCCTGTATACCCAAATTGCCGGTTATTGGAGTACCGCCAGAACAGCAAGTTTGCCCGTTAACTCTTGATACAATTACTATCAAAAAAACAAGAACAATATATTTCCCTTTCAAACTCATTCAACAATCATTTTATATTACAGTACAATTTATGAAAGTTGATTCGTTCGAATTGTCAGTATAATGACAGGATGAGTAATTTTTTACCAGATTGAACTAATAAATAGAAGTATAAGAAATAATTAGTGTCCGCTTGAAATTACGGATTACTTCACTTCACTCTTAATGGCGATAGCTTACGTTAACCACAACATCCAGTTATTACAGTTATTACGAACGGAGTGATGCAATAAATTTCGACATTTGTAAGTTTACCGGACGATTGTGATAAGATTTATAAAGATTTTAATAATGTTAATTTTTCCTAACCTTAGTCAATTCTTGTTATATGTTTGCCAATCAATTTGTCATTAGTCTCAAAAATTGTATTTTCGCGCCTAATCTAAAGATTAAAGCCATGTTTAAAAAAATCTCATTTTTTATTGTAATTTCATTCGTATTTATTACTATTTCTTGTGTCGATTCAGTTGAAGAGCAAGAACAACAACGTACTCCCGAATTAGAAGCTGCCGAAATAGATGCAGTTATAAATCAAATTGAAGAGGATGGATTTGACGTAGACACCACCGATCTTGGTGTTTATTATGTTGTCCAAGAAGAAGGAACAGGTCCATTTCCTACAGCAGGAGACACTATTTTCATGGAATACACAGGCTATTTTTTAGATGGCACTGTATTCGACAATTCTTTCAATCATTTTCCTGAAGGAATTTGGGAATTTAACTATATGGAAAATTCTCTAATTCCTGGTTTCGAGGATGGAATTGCATTATTAAATAGTGGAGCCGAAGTAGATATGATAATTCCATCGCATTTAGCGTATGGAATCGGAACAGAATCTATTCCTCCTTATACACCTTTAATTTTTGCTACAAAAATGCACGATTTAAAGCCTGTAATTCAGCCTTAAATAATCTTTATCTTATTATAAAATCTTACTAACTGTATTAATTTAGGCCTTGTGTGTATAAATTATTCCCCATTTTTTTAATTCAGCACATACTACTTTCTAAATCAATTTCCTTAAAAGAATAATTAGATTGTTATTGTACAGTTATTTTTAATGCATTTACATTAAATTCACAAATTGTAGGGTAATTTTTGTTTAACCTGTATTAAAACTAGAGAAAAGCAATTGAAAAAAGATTTTCTTAAAACTAATTTAGTATCTGGATTATCTAAAGCCGATTACATTGATTTATTCGATCAATCGTATTCGAGCATAAAAAACTTTATCTATTATAAAACTAGTGATATTGATTTAGCAGAAGACATTGCACAAGATACGTTCATTAAAATTTGGGAAAAGAGAGCCAGTATAAAGCAACAAACAGCAAAGGCACTACTATATACAATTGCCGGTAATTTGTGTAAAAACAGGTATGAACATCAGCAGGTTGTTTTTGAGTTTGCCAGAGGTTACAAGCAAAATAACTTTTCTGTTTCGCCAGAATTTGAATTTGAACTTAAAGAATTTAACGACAGATTGCAAAATGCCATTGGTAGTTTAAAAGAGAAAAATAGGGTAGTTTTTTTAATGAACAGAATTGATGATTTAACATTTAAACAAATTGCCAATAATTTAGGACTAAGCCAAAAGGCAATTGAAAAGAGAATGAAAAATGCTTTAACTGAATTGAAGAAAACAATTGAATATAAATTGTAAAAAGACGATGTTAGTTTCATCATTCCGAACTCGATTAGGAATGATTATATTGAAAAAAGAGATGCTGAAATAATTTCAGCATAATGGACTAAAGAACTTGTTGCAGCCGACAAATAAGTAATAATGAAAGACGATTCCAAAAATAGAAAAATCACTCACAACGAATTCAACAAAATGAGTTTGGATGAGAGGATTTTGGAAATATCAAAAAATTTGATTCCTCCTTCTGGAAAACCGGAAAATGAGATATTAAGTTCGTTGTTGGATAAAATTGAGCTATCCTCTCCTACTAAAAAATTCAAATTAAAAACAATTATACAAGCAGCTGCAGCAATCGTTATTCTACTTATTTCAATCTATTCAGTTAATTCATATTTATCGAGCGATGTTATAAAAACACAATTTGCCGAACAGACAAAAATTACACTCCCCGAAGGCACAAAAGTTACTTTAAATGCTGATTCAAAATTAAAATGGAGCAACAATCATTTTGCAAAAAAGAGGCAACTTACGATAGAAGGGGAGGCTTATTTCGATGTAATAAAAGGAGATAAATTTATAATTAAATCAAAATTAGGTACGGTAGAAATTCTTGGAACACAACTCAATGTTTTCTCAAGAGATAATACTTTCTGGGTAAGTTGTATATCAGGCAAAGTAAAGGTTTCTGCAAATAACGATCATCAAATAATTTTGCCTGGCGAGCGTGTAGAATTAACTCAACAAAGACTTATAAAAACAATCGACAATAACATCAAAAAAACAATTTCGTGGAAAGAAGGGATTTTCTACTTTGAAGATAAACCACTTATTTCTATTTTTGCTGAAATTGAAAGACAATTTGATGTTTCTATTAAATATAATGAAAAGGAAGAACGCCTAATTACGGTAAGTTTTTCGAACAAAAAATTGAACGAAGCATTAGATATTATTTGCATTCCGATGGGGCTAAAATATGAAGTTGATAATAACAAGAAAGTCAGTATTTACAAAAAACAGAAATAAGGTTTATCTGCTTTATATACTTTTTATTGCACTATTAATATTTCCAACCGCTGGTTTTTCCCAGCAATATAAATTTAAATTTGAATTTACTGAAACGCCTGTTTCGCAAGCATTGCTAGAAGTTGCAAATAAATTGGATGTTAAAATTGCATTCGATGCGGGAGAACTACGAAACGTAAGGATTACAAAATCTATTTCGCATAATAATACAGAAGATATTATTTTATCGATATTGGGCAAAACCAGTTATTCTGTAGATTTTATGCACAACACTTATTTGGTGTATAAAACTGTACAGAACAAAAATTTAAAAGAAAAAGAAAATCTCATATTTTCGGGAATAATTTTCGACAACGAAACAGGCGAAAGATTACCTTATGCTACAATTTTAATTTGGGATAAAAAATTTTCCATATCTACAACAGTCGATGGAACATTTAGCACCCAACTCCCCGACTCTGCCACTACATTTATTCAAATAAAATATTTGGGATACAATACATTAGATACCATAATTGAAACTACAAATGCATTGCGTTTTTTAGAATTGGGGTTAACCAAAAAAATAGAAACAATTAATACTGTAAAAGTTACAGGGGAGAGACTAGAAATAATAGATATAGGTAATGAAGCCGGCCATATAACATTTAATCCATCTCGTTTTGCAGATTTACCAAATTACGGAGAAACAGATGTTTTTAGAGCCTTGCAAATGCTTCCAGGAATTAGTTCTATCGAAAACTCATCGCAACTTAATATAAGGGGTAGTTCTGCAGATCAGAACCTTGTACTTTTCGATGGATTTACGCTCTACAATCTCGATCATTTTTTCGGTCTGTTTTCGGCGTTAAATCCTAATGTTATAAAAAATATTCAAGTGTACAGAGGTGGTTTTGACTCGCGTTACGGCGAACGTGTTTCAGGTATTATTGATATTACAGGAAAAACTGGCAATCATCAAAAACCAGAAGTTTATGGCGGTATAAATTTAATTAGTGCAAACCTCTCAACAGAAATACCTATTTCTAAAAAACTAACATTGGTAATGGCAGGACGCCGAGCTTACACCGATATATATTCTAGTTGGTTAGCCGATGAACTAATGGCTGACAAAATTGGTCAGTCGCGACGAATTAAACAAAACGAAAACGTTATAGATCCTGAATTCTATTTCAGCGATTTAAATCTTAATCTAACGTACTCTCCAAATCAGAAGGAAAATATTTCGTTCAGTTTATACGGTGCAAAAGATCATTTAAACAGTACAAATATTGTGGAAAAAGAATTTATAACAACTAATACTGAAGATATTAATGATTGGGGAAATTATGGCTTTGGATTATCGTGGAAAAAACAGAGGAGTACAAAATATTTCACCAACATACAACTCGGGCACTCAGGTTATTTTAATGAATATTATAGCAAAACAACCTTTTCTGGCGACTTTTATACCAATAGATCTCAAGCCAACGAGGAGTATAGATCAACAAACGAAGAGAACAAACTGAGCGATTTCTTTGTAACATTTCAAAACAGATATTCTCTAAATTCTAAAAATGAATTTGAATTTGGGATTGCTGCAAAATATAATGAATTTACATTTTATAAAGATGCTAACAGAGATATAGTTTATAACAACTTAGAGAGTTCTGCTTTTTTGTATTCTATATTTTTTCAGGATAAAATAAATTTAAAAAGTAACTTTAATATTAAACCCGGATTTAGACTAAATTACTTTGAAGGAACGAATAAAATCTATTTTGAACCAAGATTATCTGCCAGTTATAAATTAGGGAGTAATGTTATTTTAAAAATGGCGACAGGTAAGTATTTTCAATATTTAAACAAACTAGCAACCGAACAGAACTATGGTTACAGTAGAGATTTCTGGGTACTTTCCGACAGCAATCATCATCCAGTTGTCTCATCAAACCACTTTATTGTAGGCGCAAGTTACGAAACTAAAAAGTGGTTTTTCGATGTTGAAACATATTATAAATTAGTTGATGGATTGCAAGAATATCTGTTTATTCAAAACTCAGAACATCAGCCCGGCGAACCACTAGCAAATCAATCAAACCCAATATTGAGCCAATTTATATCGGGAAATGGGAAAGCGTATGGAATTGATTTTTTAGCAAAATACGAAAGTGTTGATTTCACAAGTTGGCTTGCTTATTCAATAAGTAAATCTACACGGAGTTTTGCAAAAATAAACAATGGCGAAAATATTCCTGTCCTATACGATCAAACTCACGAAATAAAATGGACAAATATTTATACATATAAAAAATGGAATTTCTCAACATTAACAATTTTTACAACCGGACATCCGTATGTTGAATTCACAGAAAAAGATGATGATTTTAATACAACCCGAACTTATAACCGCTTACCGGATTATTTTAGAATTGATTTTTCTTTAAACTACAATTTCAATATAAAAAACATATACATTAAACCAGGCCTTTCAATATTAAATGCTTTAAATACAGAAAATTATTTAGACATATATATACGCAATTTTGATTTTCAGGGGACTCAAGTTAATGAAACAACTCTTGTAAAAGCGCAAGATTTAACCTTTAACTTTTTTGTAAACTTTAGGTTTTAATTGAGTAAAGCGAACTCCAATTCAATATCAACAAAAGTGAAATTCTAAATTAATAAATCTCTCATTAAACTTAATTTTATTTTTGGTAGGGTTAAATCGCGTTAAGCTGTAATAGTCTATATAAAAGTCTAAATCAACAAAATAATTTTATGAAGAAAATTCTAATTATTCTGGCAATACTATTTTCATTTTCCACAAATAGTAGTTTTGCCCAAAAATTATTGTTAACAGGAGTTGTAACTAATTCAGAAAGTGGAGAGACATTGCCTTCGGCAAATATTATTGTAAAAGGAACCTCCATTGGAACATCAACCAATGTCGATGGTTTTTTCACGCTTTTAAACCTTCCCGAAAAAAAATTCACTTTAAATGTATTTTATGTTGGTTGCCACCCCATTGAAATGGATGTTGACCTTGACAAAATTGAAGGTAGATTAACTATTAAAATGCAGCCGTCGAACATAGAAATAGACGAAGTATTTGTAACGGCAAAATCATATAAGATGATGAAAGCCACAGAAGGTGTAAGTTCTGTACGGGTTTCTCCTATGGATTTAAAAACGTTGCCAAGCTTTGGGCAGGTAGATATTTTTCGATCGCTACAACTGTTGCCCGGCATTAGCGGAACAAATGAAAGTTCGTCAGGATTATACGTTAGAGGTGGCACCCCCGACCAAAATTTGGTCTTACTAGATGGGATGACCGTGTATAACGTTGATCACTTTTTTGGCTTTTTTAGTGCTTTTAACGCCGATGCAATAAAAGATATAAAAATGTATAAAGGTGGATATCCTGCAAAATATGGTGGTCGTATTTCTAGTGTAGTAGATTTGACTGGAAAAACCGGTGACCCCAATAAATTTCATATGAATGGCGGAGTAAACTTATTAGATGCACACACTAGTATTGAAGTTCCACTTGGAGGAAAAGGATCCATTTTACTTGCCGGAAGACGATCGTACACCGACGTTATGGAAAGTGGATTATATAATAAAATTTACGACATGCTTTCGCAAAACGAACCAGATCCAACAACACAGCAAGCAACTATGCCATCAATGCCAAGTGGAGGGAAAGGCGGTGGTGGCGGTGCCGGCGGATTTGGAAGTTTTGAGCAACCCGAAGTTAATACATCGCGACCTACATTTTATTTCTACGATTTAAATGGAAAAATATCTTATCGCCCAACAGAAAAAGATAACCTCGCCATAAGTTTTTACAGCGGAAAAGATAACCTTTTTGAAGACTCTGAAAACATTCGCACAATAGAGAGTGTAAAAGAAAATTTTCCGAGCAGAACAATTACTAATTCTCGCGATGAAGATACTGACTGGGGAAATCAAGGATTAAGTTTTAAATGGTCGAGACAATGGAATCCTAAATTCTATTCAAATATAATGGGTGCATACTCGCATTATTTCAGTAATTATTATCAGAGAATAGAAAATAACACTTACGATTCTGGCGCAGACTCTTTAATTTCCAATCATATAACAGGTAATTTAGAGGATAACGATGTTAATGAGATTTCATTTAGAATGGATAATGAATGGCAAATTTCAAACCAGCACCGACTTGGTTTTGGATTAAACTTTTCGCACACAAATGTTACGTATGATTTTATAAGAGACGATACATTATCGATTTTAAATCGTGACGAAACAGGAATTTTAACCACACTCTATGCGCAAGACAATTGGAAAATATTTTCGAAATTAGAACTAAATGCAGGTATTAGGGCAAACTACTACGATGTAACCGGTCAAACTTATATTGAGCCACGTTTTTCTTTTAAATATTCTGCCACCGATCATTTATCATTTAAGGGAGCCACCGGAAAATTCAACCAATTTGTAAATCGTGTTATAAACGAAAATGTAACAGAGGGTTCGCGAGATTTCTGGCTTATTGCCGATAATGATTTAGTTGATGTACAATCATCAAGGCATTATATTTTAGGTGGAAGTTTAGAAAATGACATGTTCCTTTTTGATGTGGAAGCATACTACAAAACTCTGGAAGGATTATCCGAATTTTCGCTTCGTTATCGCAGAAACGACATAGAACTCGATCAACTTTTCTTTTCGGGAGATGGAACTGCCAAAGGAATTGAATTTCTACTTCAAAAAAAGCAAGGTGAATTTACAGGTTGGTTAACTTACACACTGGCGCAAGTAGAACATAATTTTGAAGGATTAAACGAAGGAAATCCGTTTCCGGCACTACACGACCAAACTCACGAATTTAAAGCAGTTGCCAATTGGGAGCCACATCCAAAATGGAGATTCTCGTCAACGTGGGTTTACGGTTCTGGGAAACCTTATACTGCACCAGAATCTCAATATCAGATTGATTTATTGGATGGACGACAGTTTTCGTACATTAGCGTTGGCCCCAAAAATGCAGAGCGATTGCCGGCATATCACCGAATGGATGTTGCTGCACACTTTCTATTTAAATTAGGTAATGTAGATATGGATGCAGGATTTTCTATTTTCAACCTGTATAACCGCACCAATATTTGGTATCGCGAATTCGATTTACAAGAGCTACCGATGATTATAAATGATGTAACTTATTTGGGTGCAACTCCAAACATATCATTGAATTTTAGTTTCTAATTTTATAAATTATGAGAATTTTAAATTTGAAAAGTGAAACAAAAAATATAAAAATTATGAAAAAATATATTCAACTAACTTTATTCATCATCGTTATAGCAACATTTGTCTCGTGCGAAGATGAAGTTATTTACACACCCGATGAACGTTTTGTTTTGCAAGCATATTTATATGCAAACGAACCAGTTTGGGATGTGAGCATTAGAAATGCAGTTCCGTTATCGGTGGCCGATTCTGTTGGAGCCCCAATTAACGATGCAATAATTACATTATTTAAAAATGATATTGCATACCCACTAATATCGAGCAGCGATACTGGAACTTATCATTATCCGGGTGACGATTTGTTTATTGAAACCGGAGACAATTTTTATATAGAAGCTAATGTTGGAGAAAAAACTGCTACCGGAATCACTTCTGTTCCCGTGTCGCCAGAGGGAGTTATGATGTCTGATTACATTATTGAATTACCTGAAATTAGAGTTGACCCATACAGTGGTCGTCCTGATCTTGGTGCAATGCAAGCACTGATGACTATACAGAGAGAAATGCAGCTAGAAGTTATTTGGGAAAACCCAAATAGCGAGCTACACTTTATAGTTATAGAAAATGCTGATGATAATCAAGAATCTATATTCCCAGATTTTGGAGGTAAATTTGGCAGTGCTGGCAAAGGGTCTTTTCGAAAAATTACATTACCAACACGTGAGAGTTCTCATGAGATTAACTTCATGGAAATGCAATATTGGGGGAAATATGTGGTTAAAGTTTACCGTATAAATCAAGAGTACGCCGATTTGTACGATAACTTAGAGCAAGATTCCAGAGATTTAAACGAGCCTCCAACTAATATAAAAAATGGACTGGGCATATTTAGTGCCTTCAATTCTCAAAATGTTTATTTTGATGTAGTTAAAGAATAGTAGTTAGTAGTTAGTAGTTAGTAAAGAAAAATTAGATGGTAAAAACTTACTTAACTTAATTTAAAATAAAGACATGACAGGAACAAAACAATTAATATTAATTGCACTAGCAATAGTGCTTTTCTCATCGTGCGCCAAACTTCCAGTGTACAATAGCAACGAGTACATTCAAAATCAAAAAGAGGAGTTTCTAAATCCAATAGCATCTAATTACGACTCTAAAACAAATATAAGTTTTAATGTCTCTAATAATGATACAAATATTTATATAAGTGCCGTATTTCACGACCGCCAGAGTTATATTAAAATTATGCGGGGCGGATTAATTATATATTTTGATCCTTCAGGAAAAAAGAAAAAACAGTACCAGTTAAAAATAGAACGGTCGCAAAAACAAGAAATAGACATGGCCTCAATGAGTAGCCAAATGGGAATGAATCCCTCTGCTAGGTCTCAAGATTTACCTGCCGTAATTAATGCCTCTTTTACCAAAGTTACCTGGGATAAAGGAGATGATAATGAATTTGTATTTTATCGTAATATATTGAAAAACCCGATAAGCGTTGAACTTGGATCTAACCAGGCAAACGAATTTACATTAGAGGTAAAAATGCCATTAAAAGAGATTCCTCTTGAAGACGGACAAAACCTATTCGCCGTGGGAATTGAAAGTGGTGCAATATCTACAAGCGCAATGCAAAGAAGCATGCAAAGCAGTGGAATGCGCAGTAGTGGTGGTCGCAGCGGCGGCGGCGGAGGAGGAGGCGGCGGCCGTGGTGGCGGTGGAGGAATGAGCGGCGGCAGTGGAATGAGTGGCGGAAAATCTGGAGGAGGATCAAGACCAAGTGGTGGAATGCCATCGGGAATGGAGCCTATAAAACTTTGGTTTCAGGTACAGTTGTAATAATTACAAATTAATTAATACGGAACCCATCCAACAGACAATGTGTGTCCGTTCCCAATCATATGATTTGAATTTAACGGATTTTCGGAGGTATATGTAAAAATAAATTCCCTAAAAGGTATTTTGGTAAATACAAAAAACGAATTTTCACTTCGATAACCCAATCCAAATAATATATGTGCAAAATCGCAAGAAATAGAAGTATCATAATTAATACTTTTGAGCCTCGAATTTCTTACAGTAATTTCTGGCTGAAAGCGCATTTTATCATTTATCTCGAATGTGTAACTCCCTGTAAAATAAAACTTTCTGTAATTTGTAATATCTTCAATAGAGGCATCATTAAACCGATAAATACCAGGTGCTAAATTTAATGCCGAAATTGAAATTCGATATTTTTCTCCATGAACGGTGGCACCGAAACCACCATCAATCAAAAATGAATTATTATTTCCTGTTAAAAGCCGAGGGTCATTTTCTTCCAAAGGTGATAGCGAATTCACATTAATTCCAATATTCTCAACCATTCCCGAAATTCCAAGCGAAAGCATTGTTTTCTGATCTATTGGAATATGGTAAGCATAAATTATCTGAAGAATATTTTGATTAAATGGCCCAATTTGTTCATTTAAAAACACAAGCCCAAGCCCAACATTAGGTTGATAAGCAGTTTTTCTTTTGAGCTTTTTGCCATTGGGTGCAAAAGAAAAACTAATCATATAATCATTTAACGGTTTAAAACCGCCTGCCCATAAATTATGTGCAGCAACATCAACACTAATTTTACTGTTAAAAGCTGCTAAAGATGGATTATTCAATAGCGGGTTAATATGGCTGAAATAGTGATACGGAAAATCCTGAGCTTTTAACGTGAAAGTAAAAAGTACAAGAAAAATTACAATTGCATTTTTAATACTAATCATTGTAATATTGTTATTTGCCCATGTTTAATATTTTCAGCATCGAAAGTTATTTGGTAGAAATATGTCCCCTGCAAAATTTTACCATTAATTTTACCGTCCCATGGAATAAACTCATTTTTACATTCATAAACTTTATGCCCAAACCTATTGAAAACCTCAACACTTTCAATAGAATGAAAATTAATATTTTCTACTTCCCAAGTATCATTATATCCATCTCCGTTGGGCGTAAATACATCAGGGATTTTAATTTTATCATCAACTTCAATTTCAACGGTATTAGACCATGATTCTATATTCTTATCATTATTAATTTCTTTTACCCGAAATAGATGAAAAAGAGAATTTCCTTGAAAAACAAAATCATAATTGGTGTCAGCACTTAACTGTGCAACCAATTGCCATACCTCTTCCCCTTTATCCGAATACCAAATTTCGTGAGTTAACCTATCGTTTTCCCAAAATCGATTTATATTCCAACTTAGTTGAATTGTATTTTCAGAATTTATATCAATAGCGTTTAAAACAATAGTTTGCTGGGGGTTTGAATAAAATATTTCGTTGCACAAATTTGTTACTTTTAACCTCAGTATTTCCGAATATATCTTTTCGCCCAACTTATACCTGTAATTAGTGCCCTCAATAGTAATTGCTTTTATAAATTCGCCAAATTCATTTTCTATTTCTAACTGAAGGTAATGTTTGGATAAATCAAGTTTTTCGCTTTGAAAATTTAAATTTATATCATTCGTAGAAATAAATGAAACCTGGTTCAGATGTATTTCGAGGCTATCATTTATTATTTCAACAATTAAGGGTTTTGATTCGCCATAACAAATTGTATCTATTGTATGACTTATTTCTTCAACAAAAACATTATGTATCCCAGCTTTTCTCCAGCTTACAGAAATTTTGTTAGTGCCTTGCCCTGTAAGTATTTTTCCATTATCGATAATCCAGTTATAAACAGAACCATTAGTATTTCCAATTTGGTATGTAACATCCTTTCCTTTTGCAAGACAAAGTTTATCCGGACCTTTTGGTGTTTCTGTAATAAGTTCAACATTAATCCTCACCGGAAAAACAGAAGTATCAGAGGCACATCCATACTCGTTAATAACAAAAGCACTTATTGAAGAACTTGAACTGGTTTCCCCCCAATTAATTTTTATACTATCGTTGGCCTGGTTGCTAACAATCTCCCCACCATTAACCAACCATTTTATATCATACTCATTAGCATCTGTCCAGTAATCTACTTCTTCAACAAAAGGACAAACCGACCAACTACCATCAATGTCTGAAATATCTGACCTTGGCAGAACAGTTACTGTGGTTTTATCAAAATTAACCCAACAATTGCCATCCGTAACACGCAAAGTAAGAGGTATCGATCTTGGATAGACCATTTGTAAAGGTGCTTTAAAAATAGCCTGAGCAGAAAAAGGATTCTCAATATAAGTATTAGGATACCATTTATACAATGCTCCTGAATGTTGGTTAACACCTAAAGTATCGGATGATTTTGAGCATATTTCCAAAGTCGGTCCGGCATTGGCAAATACCTCATCCAAATTTTCAGGTTCTTTATCTCTAAAAAAACTGGTGATAAAATCAGGGAAAAGGTGATAATTTGAATTTATTGTGGCAATTTCCAACTCAACATCACAGGCATCTCCTTTTTTGTTAGGCTTATTAATTCTGCCAATTTTTTGCAGATTATCATTAATTTCTCGGTAATAAAAATATATTTTCCCATCAAGAGCAAGTTGTATATCTCCACCAGGATAAACAATATTAGTATCCGATAATAATGTTAAAATAGTATCTGCTGAATTTTGAATTGAATTAGAATATCCAACATCAAGTTGGATTAAATTTGCTCCTGAAAAGAAATAAAGCAACCTGCTATCAGGCGAAAATTCTTTTGTGTACATTTCATAACCAACCGACCTTATATTATACATTTCACCTGTTATAAAATTAAAGTCAGCAATAACATTCCAAAATTCACGTTGTCGATTTTCATAATACGAAAAAAAGAATTTGTCTCCATTGGGTGAAAATTTATACCCATGGGAATTCCCAATATCAAGATAATCATCAATTTTTGGAGCAAGGTTTACACCATTTTTATCAATTTTATAAAAATAGATCCTGTCTCGGCGTATATCTTGAACAATATTATCGTTTCGATCTAACAGTAACCAAAAATAACTGTTATCGCAATAACCGGCTATCGTTACATTTGAATGATAATCATCATGAATTTTTATATTACTCGAAATTACTTCTCCTCTTCCTCCAAATGCATTTACATTTATTTCAGCACAAACAACTTTTTTTTGATTTATATTATAACCGGGAGAAGGAACAGTCTCGTATATTAATATATAAAATCCTTGCTTATCTGGATATGGAATAAATACAGGGCTACTTCCAGGTGTAATATTATGATTGCTTTCCATTATTTGATCGCCATTAATTAGCACTTCATTACTAGCATTCCAAACTGTGTACCCGTCGGTGTATAAAACTAAATTGCCTTCTTTATCGCAAATTGTAGCATTTACTTTATTGTTATGGGTGAATGATGAAAACTCAAAATTACCCGATTGGAAATTTAGTTGTTCTCCGTTACCTAAAGACCAAATAGAAGCTTCTTTTTGAGCTATAATTTTAGAAGGGATAAAAAATAAAAGTAATAGAAACAATAAACCGAAGTGTTTCATGAAACTCAGTTTTTAGATAGATAAGAAATAGGGCTGCAAGGTTGCTTCTGTTTATTAAAAAAACAATATTTACTCAAACCAAATATCTTTTCAGTTTGAGTATATTACAAAACAACCGTTTTTTTCTCACGGTTGCTCTCCAAACAAGCTTCCATAATTTTAAGTACTTCAACTGTCTCTTCGGGTTTTACGAATAGTTCAGCGCCGTTGCGAATAGCATCGTAAACATTATCGTAAAAAATTTTGTAATTCCCGGGTATTGTTTCAACTAACTCTTCAAATTCTTCGCCATCTTTCTCATAAAAAATAGTTCCCCACTCTTCGGCTGGTTCAGTTCCCCAATTATCGCCAACAGGCATTGCACCATTTTTCAGCATCTCTTCCTGCGGATCTAATCCACTTTTATAAAAAGTTCCCATTTCGCCATGAATAGTGTAACGAGGCCCTTCATTTTTAACTAAATATGAGCACTTTAACAGTGCCGAAAAAGTTTCATATTCTAATCTAATATCATAATAATCGGTAACTATTCCTGCTGTTCTAACAATTTTCAAGTGTGCCAAAACTGATTTTGGTCTCCCAAATAAAACAACAACCTGATCTATCATATGCGAGCCCAAATTATATAAAGCTCCAGAATATTCATCACCCTGCTCTTTCCATGTATTTGGATTAATAAAAGTTCTATACCGATCGAAATGCGACTCAAACTCAACCATGCGGCCTAACTTTTTTTCAGCTATAACTTTTTGAACAGTTAAGAAATCTCCATCCCACCTTCTATTTTGATATACTGTGAGCAACACATTATTCTCTTTAGCTAAACGAATTAACTCCTCTGCATCGCTACTTTTTTGCGTAATTGGCTTCTCAACTACAATATGTTTACCGGCAATTAATGCCATTTTTGCCATTTCGAAATGAAGAGAATCCGGCGTATTTATAACAACAAGTTCTACCTCAGGATTATCAAGAATTTGATCAAAACTTCGAACTATTTGAGCATTTGGAAATAACTTTTTAGATATATTTTTACTACGCTCTAGAATGTGAGTTACCCGAAACTTATTACTAACATTTAATGTTGGTCCGTGAAAAACTAGTCCCGACATACCAAAAGAAGCAATTGCTGTATTAATCTGATTATCCATTTTTTTCTTTCAAATATAAATAATTCAATCAATAATCAAAAAAGTTGCTGAACAACATAAAAAATTAGACCTTTTGTTCAATAAATATAGTTCTATTTACTAAATATTGATTGTAACTTCGAAAACACAAAACTTAAATTACTAATATCTAAATAATGGAAAAATTTATCACCAGCTATTTAAATAATATAAAGTGTTTTAATCTAGAAACGGGAGATTTTCCGGGTCCTGTTATTACAATTTCCAGACAAGCCGGGTGTTCTGCACAAAGAATTGCCATTAAACTCTCAAAAATTTTAACTGGCTACAGTTATATGTCGGAAACAAAAACTGATGCAAATTGGAATTGGGTTGACAAAAAGCATTTTTCGAAAGTAGTAAAACAGATGATAAAGGAAATTAAAAAGGGTAATTTTAATGATGCTGAAGAAGCAACTGAACTACTTAACAAAGTTGCAAAATCATTTTCTGATGAAACTATTTATGACCTAAATGACACTCGATTGATAAAAACTTTAAAGGGAATTATTTGCAGACTTGCCACCGAAGGGCGAAATATAATAGTAGGTCGCTCGGCAGGTGTAATTTTAAAAGATGTACCAGATAAATTAAACATTAGACTTGAAGCACCCAGAGAATGGCGCATAAACCGTGTAATGCAATTAAAAGAGTGCAGCCAATTAGATGCAACTAAGTATATAATAAATATGGATAACAAGCGCGATTCGTTTATTGAAAAGGTGAACGGAAGAAAAGCAGAAAATAACGATTTTGATGTAATTTTTAATTATTCTATGATTGAGGATGATCAAATTGTTGATGCTGTTATAAATATTCTCAGAAGCAAAAAAATAATTTCGCAGGTAGGTGTATTTTAATTAAAGAAAAATTCTGTTTAACATTCCAAAAAACGCTTCCTCTATATTTATAAAATAAAGTCAAAAATATATCCTAAATATTTATTGATTATTCTACTTTTGGTGTTCATTTAAGACAAATAATCAATTAAAATAAATATATAATGAGCAACCGACGTAATTTTTTAAAAACAACTGCAGCTTTTGCAGCTGGAAGTATGGTTCTTCCAATGATTTCATGTACACAAGAAAAAATAATTGGGTTACAATTATACACTGTTCGCGATAAGATAAATCAAGATCTAGACGGCACGTTAAACCGATTAGCAGAAATTGGTTACAACTCGATGGAAGCAGCCGGATATTCGTTTAACGACGGGACATTTTACGGACTTAAACCCAAAGCTTTTGCCGAAAAATTAAATGGTTTAGGAATGCCGCTTAATAGCAGTCACACTGTTTGCGAGCCAGATACAGCCGAGAAAATTTTCACTGATGCTGCCGAAGCAGGGTGTAAATATGTAATATATCCGTACTTGGCCGAGCCACTGCGACAGAATATTGATGGGTACAAAGCTACTGCCGAAAAATTCAATAAAATTGGGGAAATAGCAAATAAACACGGAATACGTTTTGGTTACCATAACCACGCTTTCGAATTCGACAAAATGGAAGGACAAACAGGAATGGATGTTCTGATTAATGAAACAGATCCTAAACTGGTAACTTTTGAGCTAGATTTATATTGGGTAACAAAAGGTGGTGAAAACCCAGTTGATTTTATTAAAAAACATCCGGGTAGATTTGAAGTGTTACACATGAAAGATATGGTAAAATCTGACGATATGTTTTTTGCTCCGGTTGGAAGTGGAAGAATAGATTTTGAAAGTATTTTTGCCGTTAAAGAGACTGCAGGAATGAAAATGTTCTTTGTTGAACAAGACCGTTTCAAGGAGTTAGATCCGTTAGAAAGTGTTGAGATGAGTTTCAATTATCTAAACAACGCAAGTTTTGTTTAGATAAAATTTATAAATCTCACCTTACAAGAACCTTCTGCAAATTGCAGAAGGTTTTTTTTTGTCATTAGCTGAAATATTCTTCGGGTGAACAAAGAGTCGACCGGCGAACATTTTTGCTTATTACAATTTTTTCAACCATGCTTCAGCATCTTCCATTCCTGTTTTATCCGCTGTTTTTATTGCAAAATTAAAACCAGTATTGATACAAAAAGAGCCGTATTCACCTGCAATATTTAAAGCAATATAACCAATTTGATGTTTTTCGTAGTCGGGGATTTTTTTAGCAATTCGTTTAACTGCCTCTTCGCAGGCTTGCGATGGAGACATTCCATTTCTCATTAATTCTACCACTAAAAATGTACCTAGCGTTTTCATTACCAATTCGCCAGAACCTGTTGCAACTGCACCACCAATATCGCCATCAACAAAAAGCCCGGCACCAATAATTGGAGAGTCTCCTACTCTGCCCGGCATTTTATAACCCATTCCGCTGGTTGTGCAAGCTCCAGAAATCCGTCCATCTTTATCAATTGCAAGCATTCCAATTGTATCGTGGTTATCCTCTGTTACATTTTCAATATTTATTTTGTTACTGAATTCTTTCTGCTCCTTTTTCCACTTTTTCCATGCTACTTTGCGCTCTTTAGTTAGCAGTTTTTCTTTGCTAAAACCGTTGTCCAAAGCGAATTTAAGGGCACCTTTTCCGCTCAACATTACGTGCGGCGTTTTTTCCATAACCAAACGTGCAACCGAAATTGGGTGAACAATATGTTGCAAATAAGTTACACTCCCAGCTCTGCCTTTTTCGTCCATAATACAAGCATCTAATGTAACTTTTCCGGCAGCATCCGGAATACCACCTTTCCCAACAGTTATTACTTTAGGGTCTCCCTCCGGAATTCTAACTCCAGCTTCAACTGCATCTAAAGAGTGCCCTCCCGCTGAAAGTATTTTCCAAGCAGCTTCGTTTGCCGGCAGACCATGATTCCATGTTGAAATTACTATTGGTAATTTATTATTATTCTGAGCAGAATTGATAGAAAATCCTGATTTTGCCAAACCAATTCCGGCAACTGTTAGAGAGCTTTTTGTTATGAATGAACGACGTGATATCATAATATTTCATTTTTTAATTTGATGTTGAATGTATGAAAAATTCCAAATAACAAAAACCAAAATTCAAATAAATTTCAAAAAATAAATTCTCAGAACTTCAATT
>DAOVTY010000077.1 GCA_030632865.1 Bacteroidota bacterium | reverse complement strand
GTGCTGTATAGAAAATATTCACTTTGAATTTTTCACATACTTGCCAGAACCGATCATTGTCAGGATAAGTAGGTACTCCTTCAAACATAATAGAAGTGGCACCTGTTAAAAGTGGTCCGTAAACAATATACGAGTGCCCGGTTACCCAACCAATATCGGCGGTACACCAGTAAGTGTCGCCATCGCTGTATTGAAATACATTTTTGAAAGTATATTCAGCAAAAACCATGTAACCCGCAGTTGTGTGCAAAACACCTTTTGGTTTTCCGGTTGAACCCGATGTATATAGAATAAAAAGTGTATCCTCAGAATCCATAACTTCAGCAGTATTTTCAGTTGAAACACCATCAATTAAATCGTGCCACCAAATATCTCTGCCTTCAAACCATTTAATATCTTCTTCGGTCCGTTTTAAAATAATAGTACTTTTTACGGTAGGACATTTTTCTACAGCTTCGTCAACAATAGCTTTTAGTGGAATAGTTTTAGTGCCACGATAACCACCATCAGAAGTAATTATTACATTAGATTCGGCATCGTTTACTCTGTCGGCCAATGCTGTTGCAGAAAAACCTGCAAACACAATTGAATGTATTGCCCCAATTCTCGCACATGCTAACATTGCAATTGCAAGTTCCGGAACCATTGGTAGATATATTGCTACTCTGTCACCTTTTTTAACACCAATCTTTTTTAACCCATTGGCAAACTGTTTCACTTTATCAAACAGTTCTCCGTACGTAAGTCTAATCTCTTGCTCTTTCGGGTCGTTTGGTTCCCAGATAATTGCAATTTGGTCTTTACGCATGTGCATATTACGCTCAAAAATATTCTCAGTAATATTTAATTTCCCGTTTTTATACCAATTAACATCGGGTGCACCTTCACCTTCAAATTTCCAGTCGAGAACTTGATCCCATTTTTTACGCCAAAAATGACTCTCTCCAATTTTCCCCCAAAATTCATCGGGGTTTGCAACACTTTCTTGATATTTCTGAAGATATTCAGCTAAACTTGTAATCTTGTTCACCATAATACAAATATTTTAGGTTATTGATTTATAAAATCAGGGTTGAAAGTACGATAAAAAAAACTTTTATGGAATGAATTCAACATATTGTATAACACCTCATTTCCCTTCAATAAAACATGTTGAAACATGATAGATTTTAATTGAATTTACATTAAATTTAGATGCTCATTTTGTGCAAATTTTAAACTGACTTTTTTACTCTCAAAAATTCCATTCCTAAATTTTTACTCAATCGGATGTAACTTTAATCTACTTTTATTCGCAGTAAAAAGTGATTGATATGATGATAAATAAATAGTATAAGATTACATTCTAATTTGCAATTCGGCAAAATAGAAGTTGTAAATTGTTTTTGGTTTCATACTTTTAACAAAAACAGCTATTTTGTTATTTATTATAAGATTTACATTTTTTCGTTATGGTATAAAACATGAAAAATTATTTAAATATTATCGGTTTGATAGTCAGTTTCGCGTAACTTTACATAACTAAAATAAATTGCATGAATAATTTTAAAGATTTACTTGAAGCTGCCAGAAAACAGCCCGAAAAGAGATTGGTTGTTGTAAATGGCGTTGATGTAAATACTCTAGAAGCATTAAACGAGGCTGTTGAAATGGGTTTTGTAAAACCAATTTTAACGGGGAATAGAGAGAAGATTGAAGACAAGCTGCGTACATTGAATATTGATGTCAGTAGGTATAAAATTGTGGATGCAAAAAATTCAAAGTCTGCCACAGAAAAAGCAGTTCAAATGATTCATGATGGTAAAGCCGATGTTATAATGAAAGGTATGGTTTCTACCGATAAATTTATGCGAGTTTTACTGAAAAAAGAGTATGGTTTACTTCCTTCAAAAGCTACATTAAGTCATATTTCTGTTATGGATAATCCGAACTATCATAAGTTGCTTATTTTTAGTGATGCTGGTGTAATTCCATATCCAGATTTAAAACAGAAAATTTTAATGACCGAGTATCTGATTCGGGCTGCTATAGGGCTTGGAATCCCAAATCCGAAGGTTGCTGTAATTGCACCTACAGAGCAAATTATTATATCTATTCAGTCGTGTATGGATGGGGCAACTATTGCAAAAATGGCAGAGCATGGACAAATTGAGGGAGGAATAGTTGACGGACCAATGGCATTAGATGTTGCGATTAATCGTGCTGCTGCAGAAATTAAGGGATTTACTTCTCCTGTTACGGGCGATGCCGACTGTTTGCTTTTTCCTAATATAGATGCTGCCAATGTTTTTTATAAGACCAACTCTAAACTTTGCAATGCCGAAATGGCTGGTATAATTGCAGGTGCAAAAGTTCCGGCAATAGTTTCATCGCGTGGCGATAGCGAAAAAACAAAGCTTAATTCCATTGCTTTGGCTTCACTAATCAGTTAATATAATGCACCGAATTCTGGCAATAAATCCTGGTTCTACTTCCACAAAGTTTGCAGTATATTTCGATACAAAATGTGTGTTGAAAAAAGCGATAACACACTCTTTTGATGAATTGCTGGCTTACAAAAATGTAATCGACCAATTTGATTTCAGAAAAGGATTAATTATAGACACACTTGTTGAAGAAGGAATTGATGTTGATTCAATTAAATTTATTATTGGCAGAGGTGGAATGACATATCCAATGGAATCGGGAGTTTACAGGGTGAATAATCAGATGCTAAAACATGCCCGCGAAGGAATTGTTGGTCAACATGCTAGTAATCTCGGACCGATGCTTGCCGATTTTATAGCTCATCAAATACCAAATGCAAAGGCTTTTATTGCCGACCCGGTTGTTACCGACGAACTTGAAGAAATTGCAAGGATTTCGGGTCACTCAAAGTTCGAGCGTCGTTCTATTTTTCATGCACTTAACCAAAAAGCCACTGCCAGAATTCATGCTGAAAAAGTGGGTGAAAAGTATGAAAATATGAGATTGATAGTTGCTCATTTGGGAGGAGGTATTTCGGTGGGTGCTCATAAATACGGACGGGTAATTGATGTAAATAATGGATTAAACGGCGAGGGTGCTTTTAGTCCTGAACGCTCGGGGACATTGCCCGCCGGACAATTGGTTGAATTATGTTTTAGCGGAAATTATTCAAGCAGCCAGGTGCAAAGAATGATACTTGGAGAAGGCGGTTTTGTTAGTTATCTCGGAACAAACAATGCACGCGAAGTTGAAGATATGGCAAATGCCGGAGACGAAAAAGCAAGGTTTATTCAGGAAGCGTTGTTTTATCAGGTTTCGAAACAGATTGGCGAAATGGCTGTGGTTTTAGAAGGGAAAGTTGATGGCATTCTATTAACCGGAGGACTGGCATTTAATAAAAGCCTCGAAAGTTATATTCAAAATAAAGCCGGTTTTATTGCTTCAATTTTTACTTACCCCGGCGAAGACGAACTGGAAGCACTTGCAATGAATGCACTGCGGGTTGCGAGGGGAGAAGTTGAGGTGAAAGAGTATGAAAAATAGGCCCTTGCCGTGTTACTTGCAAGAGCCAAAATGTGCATGGGTATTTCCTAAATTATTTAATCTAATTTCATAACTATTTTTTGTTCATTGCGAAAGTTATATTGTTCCCAAAACACCAGCAGCTTTCATCATACATCCACTCTTCCAATTCCAGCGGAGGTTCTGTTTCTTCAACCAAATACTCTCTGCATTTTAGCTGAAGTGCATAAAATATTTCTAATTCAGCAACTTTTATTTCTCTTAAATTTTCCAAATATTCGTTCTTGCTGTAAATCTTTTTTGATACTGGCTTCTCAGTAAATGGTAACATTGCAAATTCCAATTCCGGCTCTTCTTCAAGAATTAAATATTCGCTCAATTTTTCTGCTAACAAATTCAAATTAGTAATGTCTTTGTTCCTTTCAATTAATTTATTGGTTTCCAAATTCTGGTTGACCTGATTTGTTAAACAAAATCCTTTTATAGGGGTTATAAAATTTATATTCTGTTTTTCAGTGGTACCGTCATTAAATTCGGAATTAACCGGAATGACAAATTGATTGTTGGGAGGCAAAATGTCATTTAAAATACCTGCATTACTTGTTTGAATTATTTTTGAATTATTCATGCTCGATTCAGAAAAGTTTGGATACAAAGTCAGAATAACTGCTAAAAAAATAAAATAGATAATTGGCATTGCATTAATAAATTGCCCCGATTTGTTTGTTTTTGTTGTTTTCATTTTAATTTCCTCCATTTTAATTTGTTAAATTTTCATTTGAAATTATAGTGTGAAATTACAACACTGAGCAGGTGGAAATCTACCAATGAATTCCCAAAAAATAGAATAATTGGAATGTTGATTAAAGGTGATAATTGGGGTTATTTAAAATTCTAATATTGATATCACAAATTATGCAAGAGATGTAACATTTATCTGAAATTACCACAAATTAGAGGAGTTTTGAAAAGTTATTGAATAAATACTAATCGTGATTTTTAATATATTCCGAAGGTAGTTTGCCAAATAGTTCTTTAAAACATTTTGCAAAATATGATGGATTGTTAAAACCAACCTCGAAAGTAATTTGAGCAATATTTCCAAAGTTTTGATGCATTAAACTCGCAGCTCTTTTTAAACGGATTGTCCTTACAAATTCGCTTGGAGTTTGGTTTGTGAGAGCTTTAATTTTTCTGAAAAGCTGCATTCGGCTCATTAACATCTCCTGCTGAAATTGTGTAATTTCAAATTCGGAATTACCAATATTTTTTTCGATAATTTCCATTACCCTCATTATAAATTTTTCGTCGGCAGAAGTAACCGCGATATCTTTTGGCTCGAGATTTATATTGTTTGTGAATCGTTCGCGTAATTTTTGTCGTTGTTCAATTAATTTACGCACCCTCAAATTAAGCTCTTTTATATTGAATGGTTTATTTAAATATGCATCGGCACCTGTCTCCAATCCCCTAATTTTGTCGTCGATACTCGATTTGCCGGTTAACATTATTACAGGAATATGGCTCGTTCTTTCATCTGTTTTCAAATTCCGACAGAATTCAATTCCATCCATTTCTGGCATTACAACATCTGTAATTACCAAATCAGGTATATTTTTTGTAGCTTTTTCTAACCCTATTCTACCATTTTCTGCATCATCAACATTAAAGCACTCTTTTAAATTTTCGGCAATAAATTCTCGAATATCAGCATGGTCTTCTGTTACCAAAACATGTGGTAAATTATTGCTGTTTTTTGAGTCTTGATAATTAGGACAGTCTCCAGAGTCTTCAATATTTTCTTCAATTTCAAAAGTTTCCTGAGTGTCTGAATTATAACTTTGTATTAAATTGAACTCCTCGTTATTCAAATGTTTTGTGCCTAATTTTAAAGTTATGGCAAATTTGCTCCCTTTTCCCAATTCGCTTTCAACATTAATTTTACCGTGCATTAATTCAATCAGTTCTTTGGCTAACGAAAGACCTATTCCGGTGCCAATTGTATTTGTTGTTTCCGAATTTTCAACCTGATGATAGCGGTCGAAAATAATATCTAACTCATTTTCTGGTATTCCTTTTCCCGAATCCTTAATGATTAATTCTAAAATGTTTTGTTTAGGAAAGTTCACAAAACAACTAATTTCTCCTTTCTGTGGAGTAAATTTTATAGCATTAGAAATTAAGTTATTTATTATTTTTTCGAGTTTCGACGCATCGAAAATTCTAATATTTTTCTCTTTTAGTAAACTGTATTTGTACGAAATTGATTTTTGAGAGGCAAGCGAAGCAAAAGCTGCAAAACGTATTCTGATGAATTTATTAATATCTTTTTCAACTAATTCCAACGTTATACTTTTCGCCTCAATTTTCGATAAATCGAGCATCTGGTTTATCATGTTCAATAAAGATTTTGCGTTTTTACGCATCATTTTAACCTGCTTGTGTGTAAATTTTTTGCGCGTTTCAGAAGATAATATTTGTTCCAACGGACCGAGTATTAATGTTAATGGCGTGCGTAATTCATGTGTGATATTAGAATATAAACGGGTTTTTAACACGTCCATTTCGGTTAATAAGCGGTTGGCTTTTTGTTTGTTTTTGTAGCTTCGGTAAAGGGCGAGAACTAATAATATAGAAATTAGTAATCCGGCCATTGTAAAGATAATAATCAGTCCCCTTCTTTTTTTAAGAATATAGGCTTCTCTTTCAAATACTTCAAATTCTATCTTGCTTAATTTTGCATTTGATTGTTCTCTTTTGTTTTCGATCTCGTAATTAGTTGATTGGAGTAAAAATTTATAAGCCTTTGCCGAATCACCTTTTATTATATATAGTTTGCTTAAAACATTTGCAAATAGAGCGAGATCGTCAACCGGAATCACACTTAAATTATTTTGGATTTGTGCAATGTTATATGCTTCAGTTAGATATGGTTCTGCTTTCGAAACTTGGTTTTGTTCAAATAAAAATTCACCCAAATGATAACTCGACTGAAACTTATCGTATGAATCTCCATTTTGATTAGAAAGATCATAGCTTTTTAAATAATAGTAGTAAGCCGAATCGTATTTCGCTTCCTTTTTATACACTTCTCCAATATTAATATAACAACTAATTAAGTCTTTATCGTTTATACTTTCTAAAATTCCTTTTGATTTGGCGAGGTACTTTTTAGCTTGTTCTAGCGAATCTTGCTTCTCCAACATTCCACCAATATTTAAATATATCCAGCCTTCGTGAATTGTATCATTCAGTTCTTTAAATAATCTGGCGCTCTCTTTATAATTAGACTGTGATAAATCGAACTTACTCAGATTTTTAAAAACTATTCCTAATCCGTTGTGCACACGGGCTAATCCTGGCAAATAATCTATCTTTTCATAATTCTGTTTGCTTTTGTGGTAGGCTTGGTAACTTTTAAAATATTCGCCTTTTGTATTGTACAGCTTGGCTGCGTTGTAGTTACTAAACGCTGCGCCATAATAGTAATTGGTTTTATTGCAATCTTCGATTATGTAATTCCAATAATATAATGCCGAATCGTTTTCTAAATTATCAATTTTGTTACTTATACTATCTAAGAGATTTTCTTTTGTAGAATTGTTTTTTGATACTTTGAGCGAGTCGATTAATACTTCAATATCATTTTTATAATTATCGACAGTAACTTCGATTTGAGGACCACCGATAGCAAAGCCAAAAAACATAAATACAGATAAGATTTGTATTAAGTAACGCATTCTATTTTTCTTTTGAGAATTCTACAATACCAAGTCTTCTCATTTTTTTAATCCACAATAGCGTCTCCTTTTTATTTTGAATGGTGTTAACCTTTTTTACATATTCCGCGAAAGAAAGTTTCATTAAACTTTGTAAAAGATACTCTTCTCTGTTATTTATTCTGATTCTTTTGCACTTAGTTTCGGTAACGGCAACCAGTAAATATTTGTACGTTCCTTTTCTAATTCTTGGTTTATTTACTGCCCAACTGTTTTCTGACGGAACAATTTTTTCAAGTCGATAATTGGTTGTAATAATTTTCCAAACCGGGGTAGGTTTAATAATAATATCGCCTGATAATTTGAGGTTTGTTATTAGAGGATTAATAAGTTGCCAGCTTGCAAGCAGTGTTTTTAAAAGAGATGAAAACGCCTCAAATGTAAAAATATCGTCGATAAATGGATTTTTTATTTCATCTCTATTTTTATTGATAAAACGATTAATAATTTTTATCCAGTGCGATGCAACGGTATTTTGGTCGCGCCCCTCAGAAATTATAAGTTTATACTCTTTTATTAATAACTGAAGTAAATTTGAATCTCCCAAATCGGAATTAATAAATCGGGAGAGTAAAAATAAAGTGTTTCTAAAGTTGCTCTGTTTATTTATAAAATGGCAGATAAAAATTATCTCTTGCCGTTTTAGAGTTTGCACTGGCAAATAGTAGAATGAACTAAAAATTTCGGGATAGTTTTTTATAAGTTCTATCTCTTCGTTTCCGCAAAGTACAAACGAAAAGTTGGAAAACTCTCCATCGAATTTAAGTCTGTTTTTATTTGCCTTAAATATTGGTGTGCCCGGCAACAGCGACAATTCTGAAATCTGCACAAAAGCACCATTTACTCCCAATTGCAATGCACTTCTGAGAGTTTTATCAATATCATTTTTAGTTTCGTTGGGGAATCCCAAAATAAACGAAGTGTGCATATCAATACCGATTCTTCGGCAAATATCGGCTATTAAATATGCTTTCGGAATATCCAGATATTTCTCAATACTCTTTTGAATTTTATCTGAACCCGACTCAATACCAAAAAAGATTGCCTTGCAACCTGCATCTTTCATATCAATCAGCATTTGCTCGGTAACGCAGTCAGTTCGCGCCGAGCAAGTCCAGTTAAATTCAATTCCTTTATTGTTTTTAATATCGATAAGTTTTTTGCAAAGTTCGTGTATAAACTTTTTATTTAGCGTAAACATATCGTGTGCAAAACCAAACGTTTTTATTTTTTGGCTTTCAAAAGCTGCTGTCATTTCGAGGATAATCCGGCTCGCAGATTTTACTCTGTATTTTTTAGAGAAAAAATCGTTGGTAGAGCAATATGTACATTTAAATGGGCAACCTCTGCCAACATCAAGTTTTAGCCACTTTTGTTTTGGAACAAGATTATACGCAGGAGTTGGCAAATTATCTAGATTTGAGACCACACCGTTTATCTTGTTATTTTGAATAATTCCCGAGCTGTTCCGAAATGATAACCCCGGTACTTTAGCAAAATCAGGAATTTTGTTTTCCAACTCTTCCACAAATTGAGGGAAAGAGTTATCTGCCTCGCCCGCAAGAACAAAATCTATAAAAGAAAAGTTTTTTAAAGTTTCTGAAGCGAGAATTGAAGCCTGCGGTCCGCCATAAATAATTGGAATATTGGGGGCAAGTTTTTTAATCTCTTGTGCAACCAAAAGCGAAGCGGCGTAAGTAATACACCAGGTTGAAAATCCAATAATATCAGGTTTTGATTTTAGAATATCTCGGGCAACTTTTGTAAAATCTTTTTTATTAATTAGTCTCTGTTTGGGTTTATAAACAATTACATCATTCCCATTTTGTTGTAAAATTGCAGCAATTGTTAAAATTCCCAACGGCATAAAATCTTTACTATTCCTCTTAAAAAGAGGATTAATAACCGGAGGGATTAATAAAATACTCCGTTTATTTTTAGAATATTTGGTACTAATCAAACTAATTATCTGATTTGTTTTTCAACACTATCAAAACTAAATTCTTTGTCAACCGAATTACCTTCGAGACCATAAACCGAATTAAATAAATCATTTAATTGTTCTTTATGAGCACAGAAAATCTTATTAACAAATTCATCAAAATCTATTACTCCTTCTAATTTTGAATTTGCAACATCATTTTCAGGAACATCTTCATAATGTTTTGCACTACCATGAATAATGATTTTTACATGTTTTTTTGGAATACACTCTTTTTCGTGATAATCTCCCCATGTTGCCATTTTAAATATGTTTTATGGTTAATAATATGAGTTAACGTAAAGTAGTTGAATAGGTTGCAAAAAATATTGAAAATCAATAGGTTGGATTTATTTGTTCTATAGTGTCTGTTGAGGAATAACATGAAAATATTTGGTAAAATTTGCTGCATCATTTTCATTTGTTACATTTGTCCTACAAATAGAATAATAGCAAATTGATTATGATGATTACAAAATTTTCAACAACAACATTAGCCGATAAAGTAGAAGAACAGATAATTGAATACATTAAAAAAAATAGTTTGGTTCCTGGAGATTCGTTACCAAACGAGATGCAGTTTGTTGAAATGTATGGAATAAGTAGAAACGTAGTACGCGAAGCTTTGAGCAGATTACGAATGCTGGGGCTTATTCAAACAAGAACAAAACGGGGAATTATTATAACTGAGCCTTCTCTTTTAAACGGTTTTCGGAAAATTATTGACCCACATCTTTTAAGCACGAAAACTATTAAAGAGATGATGGGAATGAGGATTGTTCTTGAAATTGGAGTTGCCGAGTTTCTGTTTGCAAATATTAATGATTCAGATATTTTAGAATTGGAACAAATTGTTTCTCGCCAGCAGGCTATCGGAATAAATAATCTTTCAATAGAAGACGAAATGGTTTTTCACGCAAAAATTTATAAAATAGCAGGTAACAATTTTATTTCGCAGTTTAACGAGATTATGCACCCTGTATTTGTATTTGCACGGCATAACTACGAAAGCTATTTTAAGCCAGTGAGTGAAGAATTAAATAAATTAGGAGAAATTGTTACTCATAACAACCTTCTTGAAAAAATTAAAAAACGAGATAAATATGGGTATCAAAATGCAATAAGAGGACACTTAAAACCCTACTGGGAGTTTATATATAACTATCCTAAAATAAAAATAGAGTAATATTTTTTTTTACAATTAAATTGTATGGCAAATATCCATCGTCATTATTATTCTGATAAAGAAGGACATCAGAAAAGTGTCCTGCTTTTCTCAAACCTAAACTCTAAATATACTAGTCATAAGCAAACTATTAAAGTAAGTTTTGATGACGGTCTGATATGACCCGAGAAATATTGGATTGAATTGGATGAAGGGAAAGGTGTTGGGTAATAGTGTTTAACTTATGTCGATGAAAATACACTTGGAATTTTGTATGAGGGAAGCCAGTCACACATGACTTTCCAAATTATATCAATTAAAAAATTGTTGAAATAAAACCAAAAGTGGTTTGTCATCAACTAGTAAGCTTAATCGATATTTATCCAACTCTTATAAAATTATGTAATTACCCATGAAATTGAAAATAATGCAATTTGTGATGAGCGTTTTACATACATTCAATACAAAGATGGGGGAGAAGAATTGTACGTCAGAACAGCGGATAAAAACGAATGGCACAATCTGGCAAAAAATCCAGCGTACAAATACGTAATTAATGAATTAAAACAATGGACACCTGAAAACCAAGGGATAAAATTAAAACCAGTGGATAAATGATAAAAATATAGACCAATGAGAAAAAAAACATTTATACTAATATCCTTACTATTCTCAATAGTAATCGTATTTGCACAAACAAGCAATATTTCTGAAATTGAAGCAAAAAGTGGAGCCATAGTATTTGAAATCAGGGACATTCCAGAAGGTGTTACCAAAGAAGGGCATGGCAAGGATGCCGAAAAATACGGTTACCGAATTCCTTCGCTATTGGTTACAAACAAAGGAACATTAATTGCTTTTACAGAACGCAGGTTGGGTTTACACGACCATGCTCAAAACGACATTGTACTAAAACGAAGTGTGGATGGAGGAAAAACATGGGGACAAGAGATTGTTGCTTACGAAGACGGTATGAACTCCATTAACGACCCCTTAACTGTGCAGCTCGAAGATGGACGAATTATGATGATGTTTGCCCGCTTTCCATACGGAAGGCATGCACGAAATTCGGGCTGGATAAAAATGGCAGAGCCTGGTTACGACAACCCAAAAGTAAATATCTTAACCTTTACAATTTTTAGTAAAGATGATGGTTTATCGTGGTCGAAGCCAATGGACATTACAAAATCGGTAAAGCCTGCTCATTGGTTAAATGCCAATACTCCGGGGGCAATGATTCAGCTTGAAAAAGGAAAGCACAAAGGTCGAATT
>DAOVTY010000318.1 GCA_030632865.1 Bacteroidota bacterium | reverse complement strand
TTCTTACTATAATTAGTATTTTTGTAGGGCTTTTGGGAGGCTGGATGGCTGTTGTGCTTACTGGTGCAGTATCTGTTGCCGATTATATTTATGGCATACATTACGTTTTTATTCCGTTTTATGTTACTTATTCGCTTATCAAATCGGTTGTGTTTGCGTTTATTATTACATCAGTATCATCGTTCTACGGATATTATACTTCAGGTGGTGCACTCGAAGTCGGCAAATCAAGCACAAAAGCAGTTGTTTACAGCAGTATTCTGATCCTTTTGTTCAATATTATTCTCACTCAATTACTTTTGGCAAAATAAACCTTATACCGTCAAACACCATTTCCAGAAAATTCAAAAGAACTTTTTCGACAATAGATTTTGGAATATCAACCAAAAGAATATATCTTTGAAGGCGATTTGTAAGGAAATATAATGCATAAGTGGCAAATACAACACTAACAAAAGTTGTAAGTCCATTGGACAAACTCAAGTTAGGAAAAAACAGTTCGGATAATGATAAACCACCATAATAAACAGAAAATATAATTGCATTGCTTGCATGCAAGCAATGCAACTATTATGTTAAACAGAAATATGTAATAATGTAAATAACAACACTTTACTATTTGCGTTGTTACGGATATTAAAAAGCATTGTACGCACTCGGAGTGCGTACAATGCAATCGTTAGATATAATTTCATAGCACACAACAAGTTACACACATGGTTGTTTGCCACCGCACACTAACGAACACGCCTGCGCACGGCGACAAACTGTATAATGACGTGAATAACAGAGAAATAAAACTTAATAAAACGCAATTCAAATTGTTTAACAACGATGACCAGTTTCAGTTGTTTTGCGATGATGAAGGAATGTCCGATTTTGATGACTTTGATAAGGAGGTTGAAAAATTATATACCAAATACGATTATGTACTTGTTACAGAGAATGATTATGTCTATGGCGTAAAAAACGTTAAACGTAAAGAATTAAGCGATCAAGCAACCGAAGCCTACTTTATCGCATTAGAAATAAGAGATAATTAATATGTATAATGTGTAATCATAGCAAACATAAAGCACATAATTCAGAGCAATATGAAGAAACCGGTTGGAACTGTCCTGAGCTTGGGAGTTATTATACAAAAACTTACAGGCTTGCAGACTTTTTTGATATGTGGTGGGACGACTATTGCAAAAACCCCGCAAAATTTATAGAGCAGGAACAATACAAAGCAGTTGCCGCCATTAGGGTTTGTCGCACCGCCGCACTTGGCATTGATTATTATGCCTGTCCAGATTGTGGCGAAATATCAGAGGTGCGTCACAGTTGCAAAAATCGTTTTTGCCCTACATGTTCGTGGAAAGACACCATTGTATGGTCTGAAAAAATAAAATCAGAAATGATGGATATACCGCATCGACATGTTGTTTTTACCCTTCCACACCAACTCAACGGACTATTAAAAGCGAACAAAAAAGAACTTTTAAACTACCTCGCCCGTAATGCCGCCGATACCTTTAAAGACTGGATGAAAGCAAAGTATAACCTAAAAATCGGGATAATCGGCGTAATTCACACTTTTGGAGAAAAGAAAAACCTGCATCCTCATATTCACATGATAGTGTCGTGGGGCGGAATAGACCTGAAAACAGGCGAATTGGTAGAATTAAAAGGCAAAGAACAAGAATATGTAAAATATGCATTTCTTCAAAAAAAATTCCGGTGTAAATTTGAAGACGAATTAATTGCTCTCTTTGACAGTGGAGAAATGAAACATCGTTTTATAGATCGTCAGGATTTTATGCGTTTCGTGAAAAAAATCAACGGCAAAAACTGGCAAATCCATTTGGAACCACCAATGGAATGTCCGGCATCAGTAGTACGCTATATTGCAAGGTATTCAAAACGAGCCTGCTTGAGCGAGTACAAAATCACCAATATTGAAGGCGAATATATCAGTTTCCGGTACAAAGATTACAAAGACCGTGATGAAAACGGCAAGGCAGTAGAAAAAGAATTGAAGTTACATTATCGAAAATTTTTTCCACTACTATTGCAACATGTACCCCCTCCATATTTTCGCATGGTCAGATATTACGGAGCTTACGGACGATTCAAAAATATACCCGATGAATACAAAGCTACCGAAGATGAACAATTATTGGAAATGATTGAAACAGAATATGAAACAAGTAAAAACAATCCAAAGTTTTGTGGAGCTTGTACTCAGGATAAAATATATGTACACACAATTGTAGATATACGAAAAAAACAAGATAGAACTGAACCTTTTGATATACTGATACATAAACATCTGAATTATCAAAAAACAGATTTATTGCCCGATGAGCAAAATCTGAAAAATGCAGCTTAAAAAACAATGTATAGCAAAAGGTGCGTCTTGTTGCAAAATATTGACAAAAATGACTGAAAATAGCAAATTTTAAAGCAAATTTTATGACAATTATAAGCAAACAAGCCAAAATTAAATTACAAAAACTAAAAAAAACAGACGATACGAAACTCAAAAATTAAGATGAAATTTGAAACTCTTAATATATAGTATAGAAGAAGAACATTAAATAGATATATCTAACAGGGTATTTGAAACAATTAAAAAAAAATTTGCAAACGCGCGAAGAGGCTTTCGCACATTTTTTTTAACTGTTCAAATACCTATTCGTTTTCAAAATCGACACATCAAAGATTATGATTACTTTTGCCGAATAAAAAAATTGCAAAATGGTAGAATTTGAAAATTACATAAAAGAACTACAATCGGAAGCTATTGATAACATTACAGAACATTCAAAACGTTCGGCATTAGAAATCTTATTGAAATCAATCGCAATCCAAACCAATGATAAAATAA
>DAOVTY010000041.1 GCA_030632865.1 Bacteroidota bacterium | reverse complement strand
TGAATTTCTGGGAAATCTTTATCATTTAAACGCAGAAGAAGAACCCGAATTGCCAGATTACCCTTCTCCTGAAAAATTTCCAGATTTTGCTAAAAATTTTGGACCACGTGGTGTAATTCATTCTTATGCTGATGGAAAAGTAGAAGATACTGGTCCTTTGACTAAAAAAAGAATGGAAACTATTGATGATGAAACTGTTGCTGCTGCCAAAAAATTTATTACAGAAGCTGTAAAATCTGGCGAACCATTTTTTGTTTGGTGGAACGGAACAAGAATGCATTTTCGTACTCACGTAAAAGATGAGCACAGAGGTATTTCTGGTCAGAATGAATATGGCGACGGAATGGTAGAACACGACATGCACGTTGGTGAATTGTTAGATTTATTAGATGAGTTAGGAATTGCAGATAATACTATTGTACAATACGGAACAGATAATGGACCGCATAAAAACACATGGCCCGATGCTGGTGTAAATTCTTTTAGAGGCGAGAAAAATACAAACTGGGAAGGTGGATGGAGAACACCATCGATGATACGTTGGCCCGGACATATTGAAGCAGGTTCTGTTTCAAACGAAATTATTTCAGGAATGGATTGGATGCCTACTTTCCTTGCAGCTGCAGGACAAGATGATGTTAAAGAAAAACTCTTAAAAGGTTACACAATTGGAGACAAAACCTATAAAGTACATTTAGATGGTTATAATATGTTACCCCATATTACCGGAGTAGAAGAAAAAGGCAGAAGAAAAGAACTATTTTACTTTTCTGACGATGGTGATTTAACTGCTCTTCGTTACAACGATTGGAAAGTTATTTTTATGGAGCAACGCGCTACCGGAACCATGCAAACATGGGCCGAACCTTTTGTTACTCTTCGCATACCCTTATTATATAATTTAAGAAGAGACCCGTATGAATTTGCAACGGTTACTTCAAATACTTATTGGGATTGGTATTTAGACCATGTATTTTTACTATTGCCTGCAGCAGGGTTTGTCGGTGATTTTTTAATGACATTTAAAGAGTACCCTCCAAGAATGAAAGCAGCATCTTTTAACCTGGATAATGTTATGGAGAAATTAACTGCTCCGGGAAATAATTAGAAATTATAATTTTTTAGAATAAATAAAGACCGGGTATGATTAATTATACCCGGTCTTTTAAAATCAAATAAATACTAAATCATGAAAAAATACTTGCATTTTATATTCATAATTTCTGGTACTCTTTTTTCGTGTACTGTTCCCGAAAAAGCAGAAACAGTAGATTCCCCTTTATCATTGTGGAATGAATCTTCAGTAAAAACATCAATAATTACTTTTGTTGAATCTGTTACCGATGAGAACTCATCCGATTTTGTTCCGGTAAAAGAACGCATCGCCGTTTTCGATAACGATGGTACACTTTGGAATGAAAAACCATTGTATATTCCTATTGAATTCGAAATAGATTACATAAAAAGCAAATACAATTCGAACCCTGAATGGGAGGAGAATAATCTATACAAAGGACTCGCTGAAGGAGATTTAGCGGTGATGAAAGATTACAATACTTTCGACCTGATTAGTCAGCTTTTTGCCGTTCATAACGGACAATTACAGCAAGATTATTTCGATGCATGCCATAGTTTTTTAAATAACAATAAAGACAGAAAGTTCAACAAACCGTTTAAAGAGATGGTTTATTCTCCAATGGTAGAACTGGTACATTATCTTCATGCAAATAATTTTAAAGTGTTTATAGTTACCGGTGGCGAAATTACTTTTCTTCGAACTGTTTCAGAGGAGATTTATAATATTCCTATGGAAAACGTTATTGGAAGCAATGTTGTTCTGGAGTATAAATCTGATGAAAAAGGAGATTACCTGGTTCGAACCGGAAAAGTAAATTCGGCAAACGACAAACATATTAAACCCACAAATATTGAACTGCACATTGGACGTAAGCCTATTTTTGCAGCCGGCAACAGCGATGGCGATTACGAAATGATGGAATATACTTTGTCGGGCAATAGTCCGTCTATGGCAATTCTAGTACATCATGACGATAAGGAAAGAGAGTACGTTTATATGCACGGAACCGAAAAAGCATTTCAAGATGCTGACAAAAACGGGTGGCATGTTGTAAGTATGAAAAGCGATTTTAAAGAGATTTTTCCGAAATAGGACATATACTTTAATTACTGAAAATTAATGAAGAGATTTTTTATTAAGTTGAACAGGTGTCTTATATAAATTGAAGATTGCTGCAATGTCTAGTTAAAATTTAACTGTCAACTACGATTTCTTTTTAATTTTTAATTGCTGCCCGATATACAAGCTGTTTTCATTTTTTAGCTTGTTTAGCTGCATAATTTCGTTGGAACTAATTCCGGCATATTTTTGCGAAATTTCCCAAAGTGTATCTCCTTTTCTTACTTTGTAATAAACGTAATTTGAATCCAATGGTTTTGAAACTGTTTTTTCTTTTGGAGTCGTCGATTTTCCAATCATAGCCTGTTTTTGCGAAAACGACATTGTATTCACTTTTGCATACTTAGCTTTGTCTTTTTCTGCAACATAAATAGCTAGTTTTTGTCCGGCACGAATCAGGTCGCGGTTTATATTATTCCAGTATTTTAAATCTGATGAGCGCACTTTAAACCACGATGAAATAAAACCAACATTATCGCCAGATTTTACTGTATAAATTACTTTAGCTTTCCCTTTTACGTCAACCGGAATAAAATTGCTACTAGAATTATCGGTGGGGTCTTTTAATGTATTATTTGGGAAATACTTCTCACGTTCGAATGCAAAAACTGTTGTGTCTTTATCAATAAAATCTAATGTTTTTTCTTGCGGAAGAACAAGCGGATATGATTTACTTGCTTTTGCAGGTATTATATCGCGACGGTACATTGGATTTAAAGCACGTATTTGTTCTATTTCAATATTTAGTGTAGAAGCAATTTGTTCGAAATGCAAGTATTTATTTATTATAACGGTGTCTGTTTCAAGTGGAATTTCAGGAAATCGTGGCTCCAAATTATGTTCTTTGTGGTATTCCATTGCATACAATGCCGCAATAAATGCTGGTACATATCCACGTGTTTCGCGTGGTAAGCGGTAATAAATATCCCAGTAATTTCTTTTGCCACCTGAACGTCTGATTGCGCGATTTACATTTCCAGGTCCGCAATTATAGGCCGCAATTGCTAAATGCCAGTCGTCGTATGTATCGTAAAGTTTTTTTAAATATCGTGCAGCTGCATCCGACGATTTTACCGGATCGCGACGTTCATCAACAAAAGTTGTAATTTCGAGATCTAAACTTTTCCCAGTTGCATACATAAATTGCCATAACCCGCTTGCTCCAACCCGCGAACGCGCTACCGGATTTAATGCTGATTCGATAATTGGAAGGTATTTTAGTTCCAGTGGCATGTTGTATTTATCCAACGTTTCTTCAAATATTGGGAAATAGTATTCCGAGAGACCAAGCATTATTTCAACCTGGTTTCGTCTCCGTTCAGAGTACATTTTAATATAGTTATTAACTACTTTGTTGTACGATAAATTGAGTTCTTGTTCTGCATCCATTAACCTCTGTATGTAAACCGAATCGGGTAAGTTTTTTGGATACCACTCGCTGGTTTTTACTTCTGAAGAATCAAGCCTAAACGAATTCTTAGTTTGCAATGAATTAGAGAGGTTGTCCATCTGTTCAGAAATAACGATATTTACGTTATCGTCAATATCGGGAGTTTCATTGTAACGTTCATAAAACTCTCTGGTATTTGTTTCAACAATTGTGTCGGAAATAACAACAAATGTGCTGTCTGATTCAAAAGTTAGAACCGTATAAGCATTCTGAGAATTAACGTATTGAATTGTAAATAGTAGTGAGGTTATAAGTAGTCCAAAAATTTTATTCGCCATTTTTAAAAATTAAATTTGCAGTTGAACCCATAAATCAGTTGGTCGTCCATACTTTGCATGGCAGGCTGCCAATTAAACGTTAAGTCTTCGCTAATATCAAAATCAAAAAGATGGGCATCAACGCTTGCGTCAATTATATTAAGGGCGTAAAATGCAGCTGTGCTAATTATCATTAAATCCCTATTTCTTCTGTAATAATCTTGTTGCTTATTCAGCCCAGTCTGAAATTGACTTCTTTCCGATTCATTATCAAGATCGTAATACTGTGCAGCATCTAAATCGAGATAAGAGTCGGTGTTCGGATCGTCGTCGGTAAGATCGCCGTACGCTAGTTTTAAAACCTTGTAGTTTTTGTTATTCCAACTAATAAAATAACCTAAAGCCCCAAACCCAGCATAAATAATAGGTATTTTCCAGTATTTTTTATTATAAGCTTGTCCTAATCCAGGTAAAATTGCGGAGTATATAGCAGCCTGTTTTGGCGAATGAATCTCCTCTGCAAACTCTGGCACTTCGCTAATTAAGGTTGTATCAGTTTCAAGTATTTGTCCTTTTACGTTTGTAACTAAAAGTAATACAAGGGCTAATAATATATTTTGCAGAAATATTTTACAGATATTTTTCACACTCCGGAATTTTGCGCAAAAATAGAATATTACAGTTATATTAACTGCGAAGTTTAGATTTTATTTCTGATTTTCAATTATTTTAACAATTCTTTCCAACTCTTTTTTCGACTTAAAAGAGATGGTAATTTTCCCTTTCCCTTTTTCGTTTACAGAGAAATCTATATGAGATTTGAAAATCTTATCTAACTGTTTTTTAATTGACTGATACTCTTTTGGGAATTTCTGTTTTTTAGCTGATGAAAATTCTTGATCGTCTCTATTGTTAAAATCACGAACAATTTCTTCAACTTTTCTAACCGATAGTCCGTGTTTACTAATTTGCTCGAATATCATAATTTGGGTTTCCGGCTCATCAATATTAATTATGGCGCGGGCGTGTCCCATAGATATTTGTTTTTCAATTAACCCTTTTTGAATTATTGCAGGTAACTTTAAAAGGCGCAAATAGTTGGCAATTGTAGAACGTTGTTTCCCAATTCGGGTGCTGAGTTCTTCTTGAGTGAACTCTAATTCTTCCATTAACCGCTGGTAACTCAAAGCAATTTCTATGGCATCTAAATCTTCGCGTTGAATATTTTCAATCAAAGCCATCTCTAGCATTCGGTCGTCTTTAGCTTTCCTAATATACGACGGAATAGATCTTAACCCAGCAATTTGTGCCGCACGAAACCTTCGTTCGCCAGCAATTATCTGGTATTTATCTTTCGAAATTTTACGTAGAGTTATAGGCTGAATTAATCCAATTTCGCGAATTGAAGCAGCCAATTCATTCAGCAATATTTCATCGAAATTCGATCGTGGTTGAAAAGGATTTACCTCAATTTCACTTAATTCAATTTCGTTAATTCCTGAGCCATCTTGCATTTTATCTGCATCAGTAATAAGTGCCCCAAGTCCTCTTCCGAGTGCATTCCTTTTAGCCATGATAATTAATTAATAACTACATTTTTTTCCTGCGACATTTGTGTCATCGAATTTCTCTGTAATAGTTCGCGTGCCAAATTCATATAATTTATGGCGCCTTTAGAGCTTGCATCATACAGTATTGCAGGTTTTCCGTAACTCGGAGCTTCGCTTAATTTTACATTTCGCTGAATTACAGTGTCAAAAACCATATCCTGAAAATGATGTTTTACCTCTTCGTAAACCTGATTCGAAAGGTTTAATCTGCCATCGAACATGGTTAACAAAAACCCCTCAATTGCAAGTTCTTTATTTAATCGATTTTGTATAATTTTAATGGTATTCAAAAGTTTTCCTAATCCTTCCAAAGCAAAATATTCACACTGTACGGGAATAATTACCGAGTCGGATGCTGTTAAAGCATTAACTGTAATTAACCCCAATGATGGCGAGCAGTCTATAAAAATAAAGTCGTACTCGTTTTTAATAGTTTCAAGTGCATTCTTAAGAACTTTCTCTCTATTGGGAAGATTTAGCATTTCAATTTCGGCACCTACCAAATCGATGTGCGAAGGAATTAAATCGAGATTGTCGATTGCTGTTTTAAGTATAACTTTTTGCGCGTCAACTTCGTCAATAATACATTCGTAAATACTCGACTGTACATTTCGAACATCGAACCCTAATCCTGAAGTAGAATTTGCCTGTGGATCTGCATCTATAATCAAAATTTTTTGTTCCAAAACAGCAAGACTGGCAGCAAGATTAATGGTTGTTGTAGTTTTACCAACTCCGCCTTTTTGGTTTGCCAACGAAATTATTTTTCCCATATGTACGTCTTAATTTTTAAAGATTTCAAAGTTAACATTTTACAATAAACCTCTTATTATTTTTATTAAGTAGGAACGATTAATTTATGTTAATGGGCTGGAATTGAACTGAAAGCGTGGTTTATATTTTTTGCAATAGCATTTCTCTAATTAGCTGTTTTTTGTCGATAGGTACAACGCCTAGCTTTTCGCAAACTAATCCACCTGCCAAATTCGATATTAATGCTATAATTTTGGGTTTCAGTCCTGCTGCCAATGCTAAACTTGCCACGCTAATTACTGTATCTCCCGCACCAGAAACATCTGCAATATATCTTATTACCGCCGGAAAATATTGTTCTTTTTCTCCGTTGCTAATAAATACTCCCAACTCAGAAAGTGTTATAAAAATGAGCTTGAAATTTTGTTTCTGTTTAAATTCAAGGGCTGTTTTTTTAAGTAATTCTATATCGCCTTTTTTTAACTGAACTCCTGTGCCATCAACAAACTCATTAAAGTTTGGTTTAAAGAGTGAAACATTTTTGTAGCTCTGGAAATTGCGTTTTTTGGGGTCAACTGTTGTTGGAATACCTTTTTGCTGAGCAAGGTTATTTATTTCTTTAAAAAGCGTTGGTGTAATAACTCCTTTGTCGTAATCAACAAAAATAATTACATCAATCAATTTTTTATCTATTAACTTTTTAATAGCAGCAATCAATGTTTGCTCCATGTCCGATTTAATGTAATCAACGTTCTCTTCGTCAACTCGTGCAATATGTTGTCCCTTACTTATAATTCTACTTTTAACAGTTGTAATACGTTGCGAATCAAACAAAATACCTTCGCTGGAAAGTTTTCTTTTCTCAAGAAGTTTTTTGAATATTTTACCTTTTTCGTCGTTCCCAATTACCGAAAATAAAATGGGAGTGGCACCAAGTGCTTGTAAGTTTAACAAAACATTGGCTGCTCCACCTAAACGATTTTCGCGTTTTGTAATAGAAACTATTGGTACAGGAGCTTCAGGTGAAATTCTATCAACTTTACCCCACATGTAAGTATCAATCATTGCATCGCCAATAACAATGGCGCGCATTCTGCTGTACTTTTCGAATATTTGTTTTATTTCAATATTATCCACCAATTCGGATTTTAATTTTGTAAATTTAATAAAATAGTGAGCCAATTATAACGGGTCAACATCAACATTTATCATGCAACTACTATTGGACGGAAGGTGTTTTACTGTTTTTATTGAATTGCTGATAAAATCTTTTATGTAGTCGAGATTTTGTTTTCGGTCAATTTTTAACCAAATTTCTTTGTGATGCCAAAGTTGTATTCTGCTTACTAACGGAAATTCGGGCCCTAAAACAATGAATGTTTTATTTTTTCTGAGTTCGTTGCCAAGTTGTGTTGAGGCACGTTCTACTGTATCTATATTTTTATGTTTTATAATAATTTTTATCAATTTATAAAAAGGTGGGTATTTAAAAAGCTGGCGTTCTTCTAGTTGCGATTGTAGAGTTTGATTATAATCCTGATTTTGTATTAATTTAATTATTGGGTGGTCTGGTTGCGAAGTTTGTATTACTACTTTCCCCATTCCATGTTTTCTACCGGCACGGCCGCTAACTTGCGAAATAAGTTGGTATGCTCTTTCGTGTGCCCTAAAATCTGGAAAATTAATAAGGTTGTCGGCATTTAAAATTCCCACAATACTAACATGTTCAAAATCTAACCCTTTCGTAACCATTTGTGTACCAACTAAAATATCGGTTCTTCGGTTTTCCAGATTTGTTACAATTTTTTCGAAGGCATTTTTAGTTCTAGTAGTATCGTAATCCATGCGCGCAATTCGTGCATTTCTAAACAAAGATTTCAATTCGCTCTCTATTTTTTCGGTACCAAAACCACGTGTTTTAACTTCGGAAGAACCACATTCGTCGCAAGTATTATGTAGCTGATGATTGTATCCGCAGTAATGACAACTAAGTCGTTTTTTATATTTATGATATGTTAAACTTACATCGCAATTTTGGCATTTTGGTATCCACCCACAAGTAAAACATTCTACAAAAGGAGAGTATCCGCGCCTATTTTGAAATAGAATTATCTGCTCTTTTTTTTCGAGTGCTGTCTCCATTAACTCAAATAATTCGGGCGAAAGTATTGAGTGCATTTGCTTGCGTTTATACGCCCTTTTTACATCGGCAACAATAATTTCGGGCAGCTCAACATCGTTGTGGCGTTTCAGTAAATTGATTAAACCGTACTTTTCTTTTATTGCATTATAATAACTTTCGAACGATGGTGTTGCAGATCCCAGTAAAACTTTAGCACTGTTCTGATAACCAAGAATAACTGCCATGTCGCGCGCATTGTATCGCGGTGCCGGGTCGAATTGTTTATACGAGTTCTCGTGTTCCTCATCTACAATTACAAAACCTAAATTAGAAAAAGGAAGAAATACCGATGAGCGTGCACCTAAAATTACTTGATAACCATCTTCTGGTTTTGTTTGAAATAGAAGAACTTTCTCCCAAATCTCAACCCGTTCCTGACTGTTAAGTTTCGAATGGTAAATACCAACTTTTTCCCCAAATACATTTTTTAGTCTCTTTATTATTTGGGTAGTTAATGCAATTTCAGGTACTAAATAAAGCGCTTGTCGTCCAGATTTAATTATCTCATCAATCAGATGAATATAAATTTCGGTTTTGCCGCTTGCCGTAATTCCATGTATTAGTGCAACCTGTTTAGTTTCGAAAGTCGATTTTATTTGTTTTAAAGCTTCTGCCTGATATTTGTTTAACAAATTAATACTTACCTGTTTTATCTCTTCGTTGTCTATTCTAGAAACTTGTCTCTGAAACTGCCCGAGAATCTCTTTTTTAACCAACTCTTTTAAAGTGGCCGAATTGAAATTTGTATTTTCGAATAACTCCTTTTTTGGAATTATTGAAATTTGATTTGGTTCGAATGCTTTTGTTTTGTGGCAAAAATGGTAAAGCAGTGCCAACTGTTTTTTTGCACGTCCCAACTTATTCGTTTTTATTTCGAGAGTTGCATTATTTTTTATGTTAGAATGAAAACGTACAAACGTTTCTGTTTTGGGTTTGTATTTTGCACTTACTCTTTCCTCAATAAAAATAAGGTTTTTGGCGAGTAGCGATTTTAGTGACGGATATGAAAAGTTTGCCCCCAATTTTTTTTGAAGTTCAACCAAAAGTGTAACATCTTGTTCTAGTTGACGAATAATAAAATCCTCTTTTTCTGAAGTTTGGGTTTCTATTTCGGCACCAGTTAGAAATATTTTAGATTTACTTTCAAGCTTTAAGCCGGTTGGCAACGCGGCTCTGAAAACATCACCTAAAGTACAGCAGTAATACTTTGCAATCCACTGCCACAATTCAAAATTTTGTGGAAGTACAATCGGATTATAATCTAAAATTTGCTGAATTTCCTTTGGCTCAAAGTCATCTGGTTTTTTGTGTGAAATTGAATAAACTAATGCCGCATATAATTTTCGCTGACCAAATTGCACAATCACTCGCACTCCCGGTTTAATTTGCGATTGCATAGATTCGGGCACTTTATAAGTAAACGAATCGTGCAGCGAAAGTGGCAATATTACTTGTACAAAAAATTCTGGCATTTAATAAGAATTTCAACGTTGGCTAAAAGTAGTTGAAAAAAACAGAATGGTAAAAAATCAGCTATTCAAAATTTTTGTTAATCCACGATGCAACTTTTTCCATTAACCAGTTCGGCGTAGATGTTGCTCCACAAATTCCGACAGACTTAGCATTTTCGAACCAATTGTTTTGTATCTCATCAGTATCCGAGATAAAGTGGGCATTAGAATTTTCCTCTCTACAAATTGTGTATAAATATTGTCCGTTAGAGCTTTTTTTACCTGCAACAAAAAGTATAATATCAAACTTTTTTGCAAATACTTTTAGATTTGGAACCCGGTTAGAAACTTGCCTGCATATAGAATCTTTAATTTTTACAGTAATATTTGGCTTTATTTTAGTACTAATTAAGTCGGCAATTTCATTAAAGTCTTCAATTCGTTTTGTTGTTTGCGCGAATAACGAAACCGGGCGATTCAAATTAATTTTGTTGATATCTTCAATTTTTTCAACAATAATTGCATTGTGGTTGGTTTGTCCGTTTAGACCAACAATTTCGGCATGTCCCTTTTTTCCAAAAATTACAACTTGTCCTTTTTCTTTAACTTGTGTTTTGTACGAATGTTTTACTTTTTCTTGTAAAGTCAGTACAACTGGGCAAGTGGCATCAACTAATTCGATGTTATTTTCCTTGGCATATTTATAAGTCTCAGGTGGTTCGCCGTGAGCTCTAATTAATACTTTGCAGTTTTTTAAAGTGTGAAATTTATCTTTCGAGATAGATTTTAGCCCTAGTTTTTCCAAGCGGCGAACCTCTTCTCCGTTATGTACAATGTCGCCCAAACAATATAGATTATCGGTGATTTCTAGTTCTGTTTCTGCTGCTTTTATGGCGTTAATTACGCCAAAACAAAAGCCGGAGTTTTTATCAATTTCAACTATCATTTTCCGCTAATTAATTCTTCTGCTTTTTCTACTGTCCATTTTAATTGCTCATTGCGAGTTAAATTGCTGTTGTCGAGAATTAATGCATCGTCAGCTTTTTTTAACGGACTTACAGCACGAGTCGAATCAATTTTATCGCGACTTTCAACATTTTGTAAAATCTCATCGTATTCAACAGTTTGTCCTTTTTCTGATAATTCTAAAAACCTGCGTTGAGCTCGTATTTTTGGCAAGGCAGTCATAAATATTTTAAGTTCTGCTGCAGGGAATACAACCGTTCCAATGTCGCGACCATCCATTACAATTCCCTTGTTTTTACCATTCTCTCGTTGTTGTATTACCATTTCGCTACGTACTTTGGCGATGGTGCTAATTGGGCTCACATTTTGCGAAACCTCTAATTGGCGAATCTCTTCTTCAACATTTTCGCCATTTAAAAAAGTGGTGTTTTTACCCGAAATTTCATCCCACTCAAAAGTTATTTTAATATTTTTTAATTCTGAAATTACCTTCGGAATATTAGGTTTGTTCTTAATAATTAACCCCTTTCGTAATGCTACCAAAGTAACAACGCGGTACATTGCGCCACTGTCTATATAAATGTATCCTAGCTTTTGTGCAAGTTGTTTTGCCATTGTACTCTTTCCGCACGACGAATGTCCATCAATGGCTATAATTATTTTTTTATCCAACATTATATTTAAATTTAGAACAAAGATAATTGATTTTTTAAATCAGATGAATTTGTCTTTATTAAACTGATAGTTTGAATTTGTATGCTAAATAATTGTGCAGTTTATTTTAGAAACTCTCGTTTAAATTAATGCTTAACGAAAGTAAATTTGAAGAACCTGCAAGATGAAACTGTGTGTTTGCATAATCAAGCCGAAATCGTTTTATTTTCACTCCGAAACCAAATGAAAACCCTACGGTCGAAAGATTATCGTCGAATTTTAACTCTTGTCTGAGTTGGTAGTTATACCCTGCTCGTAATATAAAATTTGGTGATGGAAGAATTTCAACTCCCAAAACTGTATGGCGCATAATTTGCTTAGAAAAACTCTCTTCGGGTTCAAAAATAATTGTTTCGTTGTTGTTTGGATCAGATTCAGGATTTGCCAAATCCCAGTTACTTAAATTTTGAAGTGTTATCGAGAAAATTAAGGGTGCATGCTTTAAGCGCCTGCTAAGTCCGGCTTGTAAATTAAATGGAATTTTTTCGCGATCGCCATTATCGTAATAAGTTGTAATTTGCGTTCCCATATTACTTGCTACCAACGCAACATTTGTTAATCCGGTTTTACTCATAAAACTTATGCCCAGATCGGCAGCAATCCCAACTGATTGATAACTTTCGAAAGACGATAAAATTGGTTTGAGGTTGGCTCCGTATTTCAACCTTTTGTAGCTATTTGAGTATATAATATTAAGTGCATATTCTGCTGCGTTAAAGTTTATTCCGGTTAACTCGCCCGATTCGGTTGCTTCTTTAAATTCTCCGTAATTAATATAGTGCATCCCCAATGCAAAATTGCCAATCCCATCGTACGTTCTTGCATACGATGCGTACCCATAATTTATATCGGTTAGGTAATTTATGTAATTTACGAGAACCCGATTATCCATTGCTTTATGTAGTAGAGCAGGATTTGTGTAAGGTAAATTCAAATCGGTGGTATCGTGCAATGCAATTTGAGTTCCGCCCAAAGCAGCCACGCGCGCCGAGTTTGTTAATTCAAGAAACTGATACGTGCTTTCTCCCCCAATTTGGGCAGTAGAAGTTAAAACGGAAAAACAAAAAACAGTAATGAGATAATATATTTGCTTCATTCGACTTTGCTCGTTTCAATAAAACGCCAAAGATATTTATTTATTATTTGGTTTGAACCCATACAATATAGTTTCTATCCATTTTGCTTTTTTAATTCCTCAAAAATATCATAAACAACAGGGCAGGTTTCGCAGTTTTTGTGCGAGAGATCCAGAATTTGATAGAATCTTTTGCGATCGGTGTGTGGATAATCGCGACATGCTTTTGGGCGGTTTTCGTAAACAATACAATAGTTATCCGGCAGAAGAAAAGGGCAGGGGTGATCTTTAAAAACATAATCGCCATCTTCATCGGTTAAAATATATTGTTTCATAAAATCTGCCGATTTCATTTTCAGATGTTTTGCAAGACGCTCAATATCTTTATCAGTTAATCGAGGTCCAATTGTTTTGCAGCAACTTGCACAATCTAAACAGTCGAATGTGTTAAAAGCATCGTAATGAAGTTGATGAACTATATTGTCGAGATTTTTAGGTTTCTTCTTTTTTAGCTTTTTTACTAACGAAGAAGTTTCTGCCCGCGATTTATCGGTAAGTCGTTTTAACTCATCAGGCGATTTGTATGTTGTTTTTATAGCTGTCATAAACTAATACTATTTTCGGTGAACTTCAACAGTTTCTTCCTTCTCGTTTTTTGACTTGCTTTTAATTTGAGCTAAAAACAGGCCTGCAACAACAATTACAATTCCTATAATTTTTTGTAATCCTAACTCCTCTTTTAAAATATAAAACGAAAAAATAGCAACAAAAACCGGTATTAAATTAATAAAAGTATTAGACCGTGTTATACCAATTTGCCTTACACTTTGGGTGAAAAATACAAATGCTAATGTTGACGAAAAAACTGCTAACAAAATAATTGCCCTAAATGCTTGCGCATGAAATGGTGTGTTGATGAATGTATTAAAATCTACAATAAGCCAAATGGGTAGAAAAAATAAAATGCCAATAATATTTTGATAAGCGATAATTGTTAGAGTGTTGTATTTTGCTGCCAAATTTTTTAAAACAATTGTGTAACCAATTGCAGCAAATACAGCCATAAATTCTAATCCTACTCCCAATGGCGATGCATTGAGTTGGAGAGATTTGTTTAAAACTACAAAACCAACTCCAACAAAAGAAAACAATAGACCAATAATATTCATCCAACTAATTTTTTCTTTGTAGAAATACCACACTATAATTGGCGAAAAAAGTGGAATCGTTGAAACTATAACTGCTGCAACGGTTGACGATACATATTTCAATCCGTAGCTTTCTCCCAGAAAATATATGAATGGTTCGAAAAATGCCATCAAAATAAAAAGGCGTAAATCTTTGCGTGTAGGTTTTTGCAGTCGTTTTAATGAAATAGCAATAATAGTAATTAATATAGCTGCAATTGCCAGCCTGAAAATTACAACAGTTAAAGGATTGTATGCAATAAATGCAATTTTGAACCACACAAAAGAGAAACTCCAAAAAAACATGGCGCCCATTGCAGATCCAAACGCAAGTAAATCTTTATTTTTCATTAGCAAAAAATTGAAGCGTCAAAAATAATTTAATTTTGGTAATTTGTAAAATTTAAAACTCAATTTGTTTGTATTACAAGAAGCGATGTTTATTTTTGGAGAAAAATTAATAATCAATTTAAATAAATAAAAATGGCAATTAAAAAAATTAGTTTAAAATTTTTGTTTTTTGTGAGCGTAGCTGCTTTTCTATTTCAAGGGTTTACATCTTGCGAAACAGCACCAAAAGAGAAAGTAATTGGTCTGCAACTTTGGTCTGTTAAAGACGATATGAAAAAAGATGTGGCCGGAACTATTGCTGCCGTTGGCGAAATGGGGTATAAATATGTTGAGACTGCAGGTTATGGCGATGGTAAAATTTATGGCATGGATCCGGTGGAATTTAAAAATTTATGCGAAACAAATGGACTTCAGTTTTGGGGAGCACACGTTGGGCAGGTTGTTCCAACAGAAGAAACCTGGGACGAAACAATGGCTTGGTGGGATGTGTGTATTGCAACTCATAAATCTGCCGATGTAAAATGGATTGTTCAGCCGTTTATGGACGGAGTGGGTTATGAAAGTTTGGATGGACTAAAACGCTATTGTGAATATTTTAATGCAGTAGGCGAAAAATGTAACGCTGCCGGAATTCGTTTTGGATATCATAATCACGATAAAGAATTTACAACTGTTTTTGAAGGAAAACCACTTTACGATTGGATGATGGAATTAACCGATCCTGCAAAAGTAATGTTTCAGTTAGACCTGTATTGGATTATGGCAGGAGGAAAAGACCCGCTGGATTATTTCGACAAATATGCCGGACGTTTTGAATTATGGCATATAAAAGATAAAGCTGAAGTTGGTGCAAGTGGTGATATGGATTTTGGAGCTATGTTTGCCAAAAGAGGACAATCGGGTGCCGAATACGGAATTGTTGAAGTGGAGGAGTACAATTTTGAACCGCTTGAAAGTTGTAAAAAAAGCTTGGATTATCTGAAAGCTGCAGACTATGTAGATTTATATTAATTCTGTAATAATATTTAGAAAACCACTTCTTATTTGATTTTGATTAAATATAAGGAGTGGTTTTTTTAATGAATAAACTGGAAGTTAAAATAAATAGTATGAAATCTCTGTCAATACTTTATTACCGCAAAGTGCACTGATATTTTGGAGTAATTATTAGCATTCAGTTTCTATTCTGGACTTTGGGTGGTATTTTTTTTGGATGATACATACAATGGATTATCAAAGTCGCGATAGAATTGGAAACACTTTATTGCGAATTTTTTCGATTTTGGGATTGATTACAATAATAACAGGTTTCTTCTTATACTTTAAAACATCCAAAAATTTAATAGGCAAAAAAAATAAGTAATTGCTTTAGTGGCAAGATACAGAGTCTATTCTATTTCCAGGTTCCTGAGCGTGGGAATTTTGGGTAAATATATTTCAAAAAATGAATCTTCAAGATTAATT
>DAOVTY010000058.1 GCA_030632865.1 Bacteroidota bacterium | reverse complement strand
AGATCAGGAGATAATGATGACGTCTCATTGGAAATGGACCAGAGATTATATTACAGAAGAGGGTGACACCATTCAGATCGGTAAAAAAAATATAATTAATAATTTTTGTATTGGCATTGCATCTAACGAATCGCGTTGTACAAGTTGTCATATCGGATACGGTTGGGAAGACAGTAGTTTCGATCATGCTAATAAAAATAATATAGATTGTTTAGTTTGTCACGATCAAACCGGAACATATAAAAAGTTTCCGTCAGGGGCAGGTTTGCCTGTTACTGAAACAACAATATTTGATGGAGAAACATTTACGCCGCCCGATTATAAATTAATTTCTCAGAATATTGGTAAACCGCAAAAAGAGAATTGTGGAGCATGCCATTTTAATGGCGGTGGAGGTAATAATGTTAAACATGGCGACATTGCCCGAGAAATGAATTTGGTTACACACGATATTGATGTGCACATGGCAATTGACGGTGCAAATATGAACTGTACCGACTGCCATAAAACAGAGCACCACAACATAACCGGAAATTTATACTCAATTGCATCGGTTGATGAAAATCGTGTTAGCTGCGAACAGTGTCATGCAAATTCGCCACATTCTAATTCAATATTAAACCAACATACCAATAAAATCGCATGCCAAACTTGCCATATTCCAGAATATGCCAAAGTTAGCTCAACAAAAATGAGTTGGGACTGGTCAGCAGCCGGAAAACTAAACAGTGATGGTAGTTTGATTGCAGAAAAAGACAGTCTTGGAAACCTCTCTTATCTCTCAAAAAAAGGGTCGTTTGTTTGGGCAAATAATGTGGAACCGGAGTATGTATGGTTTAACGGAAATGCAAAACACTATATTTTAGGCGATAAAGTTCAGCCTGGCAGCGTTGTTAAACTTAATACTTTACTGGGTGACTATTCCGACAAAAAAGCCAAAATAGTACCTATAAAAAAACATGTAGCAAAACAAATTTACGATCCTATAAATAATATCATTATTGTTCCTCATTTATATGGAAAAGATAGTACTTCTTATTGGAAAAATTTTGATTGGAATAACGCATCACAAACCGGGATGGACAGTGTTGGATTACCATACAGTGGCAAATACGATTTTATTTCCACAGAAATGTCATGGCCAATTAATCACATGGTTGCATCAAGCAAAGAGTCGTTGCAGTGTATCGATTGTCATACAAGTAACGGGCGATTAAATTTGTTAAACGACTTTTATTTGCCGGGTAGAGACAGAAGTAAATTTTTAGATAGTGTTGGTATTATTTTAATAATAATGTCGTTTGTTGGGGTATTTATACATGCGGCTTTGCGAATTATTAACAGAAAATAAAAACAAAATGAAGCGTAAAACATATATTTATAGAGGATTCGAAAGATTTTGGCATTGGAATCAGGCATTACTTATTTTCTTTCTAGCATTTACAGGATTCGAAATTCATGGTTCGTATAAAATATTAGGATTCGAAAATGTTGTGCGTTGGCATAATATTGCTGCCTGGGCACTGCTCATTTTAATTGTATTTGCAATATTTTGGCACTTTGTTACAGGCGAATGGAAACAGTACATTCCTACAACAAAGTTCATGAAAGCACAAATATCGTATTACATAACTGGTATTTTCAAAGGTGCGCCACATCCAACTCATAAAACAATTTATAATAAATTTAATCCGCTTCAGCGGTTAATCTATTTAGGTTTAAAAATATTTGTAATTCCGGTTCAGGTTACAACTGGATTTTTATATCTTTTTTATGTTTATCCTGATAATCCAGTGCATATTTTTGGATTAAGTGTAGTAGCCATAATTCATACTTTCGGAGCTTTTGTTTTATTGGCATTTGTTGTTGCTCATGTTTACTTAACCACAACTGGGCACACACCAATGTCCGGAATTAAAGCAATGATTACTGGGTGGGAAGTAGTTGATGTTGATGAAAAAGAGGAACGACTAAATAATTTACAAAAAGCGGTAAACGAAAGTGCCGCAGGATATTATCGTTTAAATAAAGAAGGTATTATTGAAGATGTAAATGATGCCTGGCTTGAAATGTATAGTTGTAAAAGTAGAGATGAAATTATTGGAAAACACTACTCTTATACTCGCGATAAAAAGAACTTGGCAGAAATGGATGAGCTTGTTGAGAGAGTTATAAATGGCGAAATGATTACTGGAATGCCGGTAATGCGTAAATGTTTCGATGGTTCTTTTGGCAAGCACCTATTGTCGGCAAATCCGGTATTAGAAGATGATGTGATTGTTGGGCTTGAAGGTTTCATACTCGATATTAAAGAGTCGGAGAAACTGTCGGAGCATATGTATTTTACAGTTCGGAATAGTAGTGCAGGTTATTATAGGCTTGATGAAAATGGTATTATTGTCGATGTAAACGGCGCCTGGCTCGAACTTTATAAATACAAAAGTAAAGATGAAATTGTGGGTAAACATTTTTCTATTACCCGAAAACCTAAAGATGTTGATGAGCTTGAAAAAACTTTTAGTACTGTAATGAGCGGAGAAACTATAACAGGAAAAATTGCTTTTAGACGTTGTAAAGATGGTACTTCTGGGCAACATATTTTATCCGCCAATCCAATAACTATAGGAAATAAAAATGTTGGGATGGAGGGATTTATTCTCGATATCTCTAAACTGGATGATGCAAATCTGAGTTAGGAATTATTATATAGTTTTTAATATTTGAAGTAGTGGAATTAATTTTAGTGAGGTTATTATTAAATATGAAAGTAGGAATAATTATTTGTGACAGGTATAAAGGTTGTGCGGGCGGAAAATGTTTTAGGGCGATGCAAAAACGAGATGGTGCTTTTGATATATACAGCAAAAATGAATCTTTAGAAATTGTTGGATTTACAAGTTGTGGTGGTTGCCCCGGTGGAAATATTGAATATACGCCTGAAGAGATGATTAAAAACGGAGCAGAAGCAATACATTTTGCAACAGGATTTGTTGTTGGATATCCGCCGTGTCCTTATATTTCTGATTTCAAAAAATTTATAGAAGATAAATACAAAACAAAAGTTGTGATAGGAACTCATCCAATTCCTCAAAAATATTACACAACACACAAAAATATTGGAACCTGGCATGCCAATAAATGGGATAAAGCAATTAAACCAACATTGGTAAATGAAGATTTGAGAATAATGTATGATTAGCATCTTTCTTTTTTAATTATTTTAATTTGCAAGCATATCAACAGGAATTTGATTTTCTAAATCAACTAAAATAAGTGAGAAATGATTCTCCATCTCCCTGTAAGTAGAACCCTCACTGCTCTTTATAGGGAATCGGACATTCCTAAATCGGATATTTTTCATTCGTGATGCGATTCAAAGTTGCACTCCAATTAATGAGAGTTGCAAAGAATTGAATCCTTTTTGTATTTTCGTAAAAACTTATGCAAAAAACTATTCTTTCAATCGACTGTGGAACCCAAAGTTTAAGAGCCATACTTTTTTCGTTAGAAGGAGAGTTACTTGGAATAGAGAAAATACCTTTCGAACCTTACGTAAGTCCAAAACCAGGCTGGGCAGAGCAAGACCCTGAAATTTATTGGGACACTTTAAAAACTGCTTGTACGAAATTAAAACAAGCACAACCACAACATTTTGAACATATTGTAGGTGTTGGAGTTACAACCATTCGCAATTCAATGATTAATATTGATAAGAATGGCAAACCACTTCGCCCGCTTATAGTTTGGCTCGACCAACGAAAAGCTAAACCTGTTTACAAACCATGGTTTGGTATGAAATTGGTGCTCAGGGTAATTGGTATGCAAGATTCGTTGAAAAAAGCTCAACGCGAGGGGAAAAGCAACTGGATTAAACAAAATCAACCCAAAATATGGGAAAAGACTCACAAATATTTGCAGGTTTCGGGATTTTTAAATTATAGGTTAACAGGAAAATTTAGAGATTCTTTGGCATCGCAGATCGGACATATTCCATTTGACTATAAAAAACAAAACTGGGGTAATCGTAAAAAACTATTCAATTTTACAACTAAAATATATCCTATTGAAAAGGATAAATTACCTACTCTTGTTCTGCCAGGTGGAATTATAGGGAAAGTAAGTAGCAAGGCAAGTAATGTAACCGGGTTGCCAGAGGGATTGCCTGTTATTGCATGTGGCTCAGATAAAGGTTGTGGTACTTTAGGAATGGGTGTATTGGATGAGAAAATGGCAAATTTAAGTTTTGGAACTACCGCAACCATACAAACAACAAGCAAAAAATACAGAGAACCAATAAAATTTATGCCTTCGTATCCTGCCGCAATTTCAGGACTATTTAATCCAGAAATAGAAATTTTTCGTGGGTTCTGGATGATTTCGTGGTTTAAAAATCAGTTTGCACAAAAAGAAGTAAAACTTGCAAAAGAGCAAGGAATTGTACCTGAAAAGTTATTAAACAAATTTTTAGTAAAAACTCCCCCTGGCTCAATGGGATTAATAGTTCAGCCATATTGGAGCCCTGGGTTATCACAGCCATCGGCAAAAGGTGCAATAATTGGTTTTGGTGATGTTCATGAAAAAGCACATGTTTATAGGGCGATAATAGAGGGACTTGCTTTTGCACTTTTAGAAGGTAAAGGGAAAATCGAAAAAGTTACAAAAACTAAAATTCAAAAATTAACTGTCTCGGGAGGTGGTTCGCAAAGCGACGAAATTTGCCAGATTGCTGCCGATATATTTAACCTGTCTATTTCTCGTGGAAAAACTGCCGAAGCTTCTGGTTTGGGAGCAGCTATAATTACAGCATTTGGAACAGGAAATTACAAGTCAATTGAAGATGCGATGGCTAAAATGGTTCACTATAAAAGTGAATTTCACCCAAACATTGAAAATGTTAAAATTTATAACCAGTTGTACAAAAAGGTTTATAAAAAGATGTACAAAAAACTGAAGCGGTTTTACAAAAGAATTAGAAAGATAACCGGTTATCCTGAATAGTTAAATTTACTCCAACTTCATTAATATAGAAACATAGAAATTGCGAGGATTCCCCGGATAATAGTAACGTGGCAAATTTCCACCAAACGATGGTGCATTTACTGCAAGCATGGAAGAATATTTTACATCAAAAATATTTTGAATGCCTCCTTTAAGTTTAAAATCAAGCTTTTTAATTTTTCTTGAATAAATGGTTTCTAAGTTGGTAATTCCAAATGCATCAGAGTAATCAGAGTTGGCATCGTTAACAGCCATTTCTCCAGTAAAGCGATGCCATAAATTTAGTTTTATATTCTGAGTAACATTTAGATTTGACATTAGTAACCATGTATTTTTTGTAGTTCCTGGAAGATTCTTATCAGAGTAATCAACTCCTTCGTCAATAAAATCTTTAAAATGATAATTTGCAATGGTGGCATTTCCGTTAAGAGCCAGATTGGGGTAATTTTTTGCATCAGTAACTTGCCAATTAATTTCTATCTCCAAACCCGGATGCAATGATTTGCCTGCATTTACTCCAATATAAGCATCCTCGTCTGTTCTTCGTGCAACCAATAAATTAGTAACATAAATACGGTAATAACTTGCCATAATTTGTAGCCTATTAAAGAGCTGCGTACGAAACCCAATTTCTGTATTCCATCCAGTTTCTGGTTTAATCCCGGTATTTAAATCGCCCTCAGGCAATAATGTCTCTTCAAAAGTGGGTGTAGAAAAACCATGGCTAACATTTCCAAAAATAGAAAACTGTTTCTTAAGTAAATAATTCAGTCCCAACCTTGGCGAGAGTACAGGTTTGTAAGAATATTCTCCCGATTGATCTCCATTGTCAAAAAATTTATCGATGTAATTGTAACGGGTTAAATTTCCATTTAAGCCTGCCGAAACAAATAAACAATTGTTGAAACTCGATTCAATTTGAACAAATAAGTTTTCGTATTGTCTTTTTTCAATATTGTCAGAAAGTAAGTCTTTAGTAGTTTTGTTTGAGAAAGTGGACCAGTTATATTTTTCTCGAAAAAACTCTAATCCGGAACTTATAATGAACTGACTATTTTCTCCTTTTATTATTTTCTGGAAGTGTCCTCTCCACCCAATAAAACTTGACGATTCTTCTAAGCGATTGAATGGACGAAGTTCTTCTGCTACTCGAAAACTACCGAAAGTTGTAACGGATATTTTGCCTTTCTTTTCAGTTAAATGATTAAAAGTAAGTCCAAATTGTCCGTTTGTGTAATCTTCAAATCCTTCAATTTCTTGCCAGTTAGAAGCTGCCTTTTCAGGTGATTCCTGAAACGTTATTAAATCTAACGAGCTTGGAATAAAAGCTTTCATTTTAGTTGACTTTAACAAAATTTGAATATTGCTTTTTTCAGAAAAAGAGAACTCTGAATTTATAAGAATATTGGAGCGATTGGTATTATTATTTTCGCGAAATCCATCACTTTTCAAAATAGAACCTAGAGCATAAATGTTTAAGTTATTTTGTATTATACCAGCCGAAAGTGTGTTCTTTATAGTTCCAAAAGATGCCACGGTAGTTTTATTCTGAACAAAATTTTTGATTACAGATTTTGGACTGAAAAGAATAACTCCGCCAAGCCCGGCTCCATATAAACTAGACGATGGACCTTTTATAATTTCCACACGTTTTATTGCAGTATTTTCCAAGTCTTCTAAAGTTGTTTCACCGTCGCCAGAGGTTAAAGGTATTTCTCCGAAATATGCTTTTATTTTATTGGTAGAGTATGGTGTTCGCGAGCCAATTCCACGAATGGTTAACCGATTTGTATTTAATGTTCCGTGGTGCATTAAAACTCCAGAAACTTGATTTAATGCCTCTACAGGTGTAAACGAGCTTCCTATTTTCAATTGAGTTTCTGTAATTAAATTTACCGGAGCAGGAATATTGAATATATTATAAGGCGAACGAAAAGCAGTTACTATAACTTCATCAATCTCTCCAGATAACGTTGTGGTATCTTGCTCCGAATTTACACTTTCTACATTGTTTTGACCTTTAGATAATAATCCAAAAATTAATAGCAACGAAGTAAATATGAGTTTATCTTTATTCATTTTTAAAATTCTAATAATAGCTATATAATTGTATAAAGTTTACATAAATAGTATTTCTACAAACTTGTTTAATTAAACAACGAAAATTATCTTTCTATTGTTGACAATTAATGAAAATGTTTTTACCGAAGTAGAAAATCAACTCGCAATAGAATTAAAATGCGAAGTTAAGATATTCGCATCTAATTCAATTGGTGGCGGTTGTATAAATAATGCATCAAAAATAACAACCAACGTTGGCACGTTTTTTTTGAAATGGAATGCAAATTGTGCTACTGATATTTTTCTCAGAGAAGCCGAAAGTTTAACCGAGCTAAAAAAGGCAGCTGATAATTATATATTAATTCCAGAAGTTTTTGCTTCAAAAAAAGTAGATTCCACTCCCGGATTTTTAATTCTAGAATACTTACCTTCAGGATATTCTAATTCAAGTAGCGACGAAAAGTTGGGTAGGGGATTAGCTTTCATTCATCAGTATAAAAGTGAAAATTTTGGTTTTAATAACCATAATTACTGCGGTGCCACTTTACAAAACAACAGTCGAACAAAAAGTTGGGTTGAATTTTTTGGAGATAACCGTTTGAGGTTTTTGTTGAATTTGATTCGAAAAGAGCGTTCAATTTCAACTTCCGAAATGAAAATATATGACAAATTGCTCGACCGGATTCCAAAACTTATTCCCGATAAATGTGAACCTGTATTAATTCATGGCGACTTATGGTCGGGTAATTTTATGATATCGGGCCAAGCCCCTGTATTAATAGACCCCGCCTCTTATTATGCCAACCGCGAAATGGAGTTTGCAATAATTACAATGTTTGGTGGTTTTTATCAACGGTTTTACGATGCTTATAGTGAGGTAAATCCTTTGCCTGCCAATTGGAAACAGCGAAACATGTTGTATCAATTGTATCATATTCTAAATCATTACTATTTGTTTGGTGGAGGTTATCAGTCTCAGGCATTAAGTGTTGCAAAAAGTTATTTGTAGATTAATTTGTAGAATTATTAAACATTACATTCGCAGTTGCAATAATTCTCTATTCTAATTAAATTAGCAGCAAAACCAATTTCGAATATTGTATGATCGCAAAAAGGGTAAAAGATATAACTCCGTTTATTGTAATGGAAGTGCTCGAAAAAGCTGCTGAAATGGAAAAGGAGGGGATAAATGTAATTCACATGGAAGTTGGTGAGCCCGATTTTGATGTCCCAAAATGCGTAGCTAATGCAGTGCAAATTGCTTTCGACGAAGGGAGAACTCATTATACGCACAGTTTGGGTGACCCAGAATTGCGAAACGAAATTGTAAAACGATATTTAGCCGAGTACGGAGTAACTATTTCTCCAGATCAGATTATTGTAACATCAGGAAGTTCGCCTGCTATTTTACTAACCTTGGGTATTTTATGCGATGAAGGTGATGAAATTATTTTGTCTGATCCGGGATACGCGTGTTACGAAAATTTCATAAAATTTATAGGTGCTAAACCAGTAAAAGTTAATGTTTACGAGGAGGATGGTTTCCAATATCACCCTTCAGAAATTAGAAAACTTATTTCAGAAAGAACAAAAGGTATTTTAATAAATAGCCCGATGAATCCCTCCGGCAACTTGCTTTCGCCAGAGATTATGAAAGAGCTGGTTGAATTTGATATCCCTATAATTTCGGATGAAATTTATCACGGATTAGTTTATGAAAACAGGGCACACTCTATTTTAGAGTATTCAGAAAATGCTTTCGTTTTAAATGGTTTTTCTAAACTTTTTGCAATGACAGGTTTGCGTTTAGGTTATGTAATTGCGCCAAAAAGTTACATTCGTACAATGCAAAAATTGCAACAGAACCTTTTTATTTGTGCAAGTTCAACAGCCCAACGTGCCGGAATTGCAGCTTTAAAATCGGCAAAAGACGATGTGACACAAATGAAAGCTACATATAACATACGCAGAAAATATCTGATTGATCGGCTAAAGCAATTGGGATTCGATATAAAAGTGCCGCCAACCGGTGCATTTTATGTTTTTGTAAACGCCAAACATTTATCTGCCGATAGTTATAAACTGGCTTTCGATATTTTGGAAAAGGCTCACGTTGGAGTTACACCGGGTATCGACTTTGGCGAAAATGGAGAAGGATTTCTGCGTTTTTCTTACGCGAATTCACTAGAGAATATTACCGAGGGAATGAATAGGTTTGAGAAATATATTAATGAGTATATTAAATAGAATAAAACTTCCGCATCCAATTATTTTTTGTAAAAAACAAATTTTTTCGACTAAAAGCGAATGTTTAAAAGCATTTGTGTTTTGTGTAACGTAATTGTAATTCACACGTCTTCTTAGTACATATACTTTGAAAACAGGAAACAATTTTTATTAAAGAACAAAATTAAAAAGTCATGAAAAAATTAAATTTATTAACAGTTTTGGTTGTTTGCTTATTTTTAGTTTCGGCTACAGCAAATGCAACAGGTTTAAGAAAAGAATTCAACAATTATGAGATTACAACAGTGGATGATCTGTTTGTTGGAAAAAATGTTAAAGCAATGTGGCGAGTGAGTTACAGTAATGTGGAAGTTCCGGTAACAGTTATTAAACGCAATACAATGGAGGGTGTAGAATATGTTGTTCGCTCCAAGTTTTTTGAAGTTAGTTATGCTGCAACTGATGCCGGGTTTGGAGTTAAAGAGTTGCGAAATTCATGGCGTACTATCGATAAAAAAATTAGTAAAGCTGTAGTTTGCCAAAGAGAAATGAAAAATCAACAAATTATTACGCCCAATAGTGTAGACGACGAAAAAGCATTGGGATTAATTGCTTGTTATTTGCCAGAGTTAATTAACGATGGTTATACACATCTTTTAAACTAAACAGAAAGATATTTTTAGAGATGCCTTTAAATATTAAACCGCGATTATTTCGCGGTTTTTTTGTTGGTGATAATTGAAATGATTAAAACTAAGTATATTTTGAAAATACAAGTCGTAATAAAAATTTAATGACAGTAACTTTTTTGGTTTACAATCGTAAATGGCTTTAAATCAAAACTAAATATTATGAAAAATTATTTACTACTTATCACATTCGTTTTTATTGCATGTGGGTTTTCAATGGCAAGCCCCGAAACAGACAAGGATAAAGCAATGTAATCTATAATTGGATTTTACGAAGCGATGACCTCTTTTCAATACGATAAAATTGGAGATTTTTGTACTACTGATGTTTCAGTTATAGATGATGCGATTTATTACAAATCAATCGATGAATTTATTGCTCTTATTAAAACTTATGAAGGTATCCAGTTTAAATACAAACTCGATGTTCTCGATTCTGATTTTAATAGAAAAAATGGATTAATTATTATTTCGTTTACTATTGATTTTGAAATGAATGGAGAAAATATTCACATAAATGCCTTAGAAAATTATGTAATGAAAAAAGAACGGGGCAAGTGGTTAATTGCTTTTATCCACAGCACACCAATTAAAGAATAATTACTTAAGTTAAATTTTAATAGCTATGGAATAAATATTAAGCATCATAAACATATCTCCGAAACTTTATTATTTTTGAATAACTAAATCTAATTAATATGATGCAACTAAAAAATATTGTCGGAATTATATGGTTATTTTCTTTAATAATTTCCTGCAATACAAAACCAGAAGATACATTTCAAAAACCAAACGTTTTATTTATCGCAGTTGATGATTTACGTACAGAGTTAGGGTGTTATGGAAATGAATATATTAAATCTCCTAACTTGGATAAATTAGCGAGTCAAGGTTTCTTGTTTAACCAGCACTATGTTAGTGTGCCAACTTGTGGTGCATCGCGACATGCAATGTTAACTGGGCAAAATCCGATTTCTATAGCACATACACGAAATAGTATTACCGCAGAAACATTATCAGTTCAACCTGAGGGAGAGGTGCCTGAAACTTTTATACATCAGTTAAAACGAAACGGATATTACACCGTTGGAATTGGAAAAATTACGCATCACCCAGATGGTTATGTTTATGGTTATTTAGAAGAACGAAGTAATCAGTTGGAATTACCATATAGTTGGAATGAAATGCTTTTGGACGATAAAAAATGGGGTAGTGGACACAATGCATTTTTTGGATATGCCGATGGAAGCAATCGTAACACCCTGAGTAAGAATGTAAAGCCTTACGAAATGGCAAATGTACCTGATAATGCTTATCCAGATGGTTTAACTGCAAATCTTGCTATTAAAAAGCTGAGTGAATTAAAAGAAAAAGGACAACCATTTTTTTTAGGTGTAGGTTTTTTTAAACCCCACCTACCATTTACAGCACCTAAAAAATATTGGGATATGTACAACGAGGCTGAATTACCAATTGCTCCTTTTGCCGGGATTCCGGAAAATTCGAGTAAAGCAAGTTTGCATGGCAGCGGCGAATTCAATCAATATAAATTAGGCGAAGAAAAAGCTTCACTCAATGCTCCTGTTTCAGATGAATACGCACGAAAAGTACGGCATGGTTATTTTGCTTGTGTAAGTTTTATTGATGCGCAAATAGGAAAATTGATGAATGAATTAGAAACTCTTGGATTGGCAGAAAATACTATTGTAGTTGTGTGGGGAGATCATGGCTGGCATCTTGGCGATCAAATGGTTTGGGGAAAACATACAGTTTTTGAGCGATCTTTAAAAAGTACATTTATGATTCGGCTACCAAAAAACAAGGGAGGTAAAACAATAAATAAAATTGTAAGCACTACAGATATTTATCCCACTTTAATGGAATTGTGTGGAACGCCTGTTGAGCACAATATAAGTGGCACCAGTTTAACTGGTTTAATGGAAAATCCGAATGATGAATCATGGCGAAATACAGCTTATAGTTATTGGAAAAAGGGATTTTCAGTTAGAACTGAAGACTATCGCTTAATGAAATATTTTAGGAAAGAAGAACCTGCAATTGAATTATATGATCATAAAAATGACCCGAATGAGACAATAAATATTGCTGCTAAAAACCCCGAGATTGTTAATAAGCTGCTACCTATTTTGGAGCTGGGTAATAATGGGTTATATGAAAAGTAATTACCCTAAATCTTCGCTCCTCCTCGTTTGTAATGAGGGGTAAACTGTACGTCGTTTTAAACGATATTATCAGGAAATAAAATAAGTTGTATAGAATTGCAAGAAATTAAAATTGGGAAATAGAATTTGAGTTGCAAACTCAAAAACAACCAGCCCCACGTTACAAACTAGGGGAAGAGGAGTTCAAATTGGAATTTAATCAAACTTACAATTCAGGAAATTTATCTTCATGCACTTCACGCATCATTTCATAAATAGTTCTAAAAATACGTTCAACGTTTGGTTTCGAGAAATATTCGCCGTCAATTCCGTAGGCAGGGCGGTGTTCCATTGCCGATAGTGTGCGCGGTGCAGTGTCTAAATAATTAAATGCTTTTTGCTCTTCAACCACTTTTTGCATCATATAAGCAGTTGCCCCACCCGGAACATCTTCATCAACAAAAATTACTTTATTGGTTTTTTTAACCGATTCTAAAATTACGTGATTAATATCGAACGGCATTAAAGTTTGCACATCGATAACTTCAACAGAAATGCCTTTTAATTTATGAAGCAAATTGGCTGTTTTAACGGCATGGTGCACATTCCATGCATAAGTAACAATAGTAATATCTGTACCCTCTTTTACAATTTCTGGAACTCCCAACGGAATTTTAAATTCTCCTAAATTAGCAGGTATTGTTTCTTTTTGATTATAACCTTTTAGTGGCTCAATTACCAATGCAGGATCATTCCCTTCTAAAAGAGTATTGTAAAAACCTGCTGCTTGTGTCATATTTCTTGGGACACACAAATACATTCCTCGCAACGATCCTAACAACATTTGCATGGGCGAACCGGCATGCCAAATCCCCTGTAATTGATGCCCTCGCGTGCGTACAATAACAGGTGCAGCCTGTTTCCCTTTTGTTCGATATTGAAGTGTAGCCAAATCATCGCTTAATTGAGACTGAGCATAAATAAGGTAATCTAAATATTGAATTTCGGCAATGGGACGAAAACCTCGCATTGCAAGCCCAATTCCCTGCCCAATAATTGTAGCCTCTCTGATCCCAGCATCCGACACACGTTCAACTCCATACTTGGCTTGCATATCTTTCATACCTTGATTCACTCCGCCAAGTTTTCCTGTATCTTGTCCGAAAGTTATAAGATTTGGATATTTCCGAAATAGAATATCAAAGTTTTTATTGATTATTTCGGAGCCGTTTACGACATCAGGATTTTTATTATATTTTACATTTACTGCATTTACTTTTAGAGCTGAATCTGCTCCTTCGCGGTAAAGTTTGCTATTGTACAGTTTAGACGTTTTAACTTCAAAATCTTGTATCCAGTTTTTTAGTTCAGTTCTTTCTAAAGCTACTTTTTTATTTAAATGAATCTCAAGGGAAAGACGTTTCGCAAAACTCAGATGCGAGCGTCTGGTTGGAAATGATTTCGAAGTTATTTTTTTAAAATCATCGAGCCTGTCATTTTGCAAATTAACCTTCTTGCCAATTCGTAAAAGAATTTCTTTTAATTGTGTTTGTTCTTTTAAATACCCACCCGAATAGTTATTCCATGCTTTTAAGCGCGCACCTTTAGGTCGCATCTTCGCGTTTGTTGCAACCGCAGGAATCAGGTCAATGGCAGCTATTCCGGTTTCCGTCACCCACTTCATAATTTCGTTAACACTGTCGTATTTATTT
>DAOVTY010000310.1 GCA_030632865.1 Bacteroidota bacterium | reverse complement strand
TCTTTTTCCTTTGCATTCCCCATAGATGCACCCCAATCTTTTCCACCGTGCCCGGGGTCGATAAGAACAACTTTAATATGAGATTCATCTTTTTCAGTTTGACTTGAATACCCACTCAATAGTCCTGAAAAAAGTAGTCCAAGAATTGCAATAAAAAGTAATTTTAATTTGTTCTTATTCATAATGTTCCTTGATTCAACAACAAAAATAGAAATATTAAAATATTTTATCATTTATTAGCGTAATAGTATAACCCTTATTTTTATTTTTGTCGAGCCATTTAACAAGATATTATACGGAAATCAGTTTGTACAAGATAGTAATTACATATTTTCTAATCATAATTCCCTTTATTTTATTGGGTCAGGAAACGAAATCGATTCTTGAAAATTTAGACAATCAGCTTTTTTCTGAATTAAGTACAGAAGGTGAACCACCTGTTGACACCCTGCTAATGGATTCAATGCAGATTGATACATTTGGGCTGGATTCAATTGATAAAGCGTTTATAGATGCACCAATTATTTATAACGCAGAAGATTCTATTATTGTATCATTCGACGGGCAAAAAGTTTATCTCTATAATAATGCTTCTGTAACTTATCAGGACATTGAGTTAACGGCTTATTACATTGAGCTGGATTTGCAAACCAAAGAAATTTTTGCTGAAGGAATATTGGATTCAACCGAAACTCTGGTGCAAAAACCTATTTTTAAACAGGGTTCCGAAGAATACGACTCGGAAACGATGCGTTATAATTTTGAAACCGAAAAGGCATTTATCACGAAGGTTGTTTCGGATCAAGGGGAAGGACGAATTCTAAGCGATAGGACCAAAAAGATAGGTAAAGATGTTTTTATTACTGAAGATGCCAAATACACAACATGCGATGCAGATCATCCTCATTTTTATTTGCATTTGTCGAAAGCGAAAATCATCTCAGGAAATAAAATTATTACCGGCCCGGCGTATATGGTTTTAGAAGATTTTCCAATTTATTTTCCATTTATTCCTTTCGGATATTTTCCCAGCTCGCCTACATTTTCGTCCGGTATTTTAGTACCCACCTATGGAGAAGAAAATAACCGTGGTTTTTTCTTACGAGATGGTGGCTACTATTTGGCAGCCAGCGAATATTTTGATTTAGCAGTTCGTGGAGATTTATATTCAAGAGGTTCGTGGGGAACAAAATTACACACCAATTACCGCAAGCGATATAAGTTTAGCGGAGCATTTGATTTTAAATATGCGATGAATATTTATGGTGAGAAAGATTTGGATACTTATTCGCGTTCTCCACAGTTTCAGGTTACCTGGTCGCATAGTCAGGATGCAAAAGCAAACCCTAATCGAACATTCTCGGCAAGTGTGAATTTTTCGACCAGTGGCTACGATAAACAGAATTCTTTATCGGCAAGCAATTATTTGAGAACACAAAAGTCTTCCAGTATTTCCTATACTCGAAAATTTGAAAACACTCCATTTAATATGTCTGTTAATGCTCGACACTCACAGAATTCTACTGATACAACGCTAACGTTGTCGCTGCCCGAAATGACAATCAGTATGGCTAAGATTTATCCCTTCAGAAAGAAAAACAGGAGTGGAACGCTTAAGTTTTACGAAAAGTTTGGAATTAGTTATACCGGAAACTTAAAAAACAGTATTACAGCAAAAGAGTACGAGATTCTGGATCAGTCGTTTGCCGATGATTGGAAGAATGGAATAAAGCACAGCCTTCCAATTTCATTTCCCAGTTTTAATTTATTGAAATTTATAAATGTAAGTCCAAGTATTGGCTACAACGAAAAATGGTATTTTAAAAAATATGACTATTCATATCACGAGGATGAAGAGTTTTACGATGAATATGGAAATGTTACTCATGTTAAAACAGATACAACGAGAGGAATAAGCAGGGTTTATGATTATTCATACAGTTTAAGTTCGTCAACAAATATTTATGGTATGTATCTGCCTTTAAATCCTGATTCGAAAATAAAAGGTATTCGACATAAATTTACACCTTCGGCAAGTTTTAGTTATCGACCCGATTTTGGAGATCCTAAATTTGGTTACTGGCAACCCACTCAAATAGATTCAACCGGAAGAATGGAATATTTAGATGTTAATCAAGGTGGAATTTATGGTGGATCGCCTGGTAGGGGAGCATCAGGAGCTATAAGTTTATCGATAAATAATAACGTAGAAATGAAAGTTTTAGATACCAGTGACACAACAAAAACTGATGCTGAACAAAAATATAGAAAAGTTAAAATTATCGATAATTTAAGTTTTGCTTCTTCCTATAATTTAATTGCCGATTCGCTTAATCTTGCTCCAATTAGTATGAGAGCGAGGACAACAGTTGCAGGAGTTAGTATAAATATGGGAGGAATTCTCGATCCATATGAAGTGGATGAAAATTACCGTAAAATAAATGAATATGTTTGGAAATCGAGAACTGGAATTGCTAAGCTTGGAAGGTTAACTCGTGCGAGTCTGTCGTTTGGAATGAATTTTAAATCTAAAAAAGGAGAAAAGGAGTCAAACACGAATAAAGAACTCATTGAGGAAGTAAATCTTCTAGAAGGTTCGTACGACGATTATATAGACTTTAATATCCCCTGGGATTTTGGATTCGATTACAGTATAAATTATACAGGGGCAACTGCTTCATCACCCAATGGGAGGGTGTCTCAGACCCTTGGGTTTAGAGGAAATGTTAATTTAACCGAGAAGTGGCGCCTTAGTATGAATACGAACTTCGATATTATGGCACAGGAATTTACTTTTACCACATTTAATGTAAACCGCGATTTGCACTGTTGGGCAATGTCGTTTAATTTTGTACCTTTTGGGTACATGAAAAGTTATAGTTTTACCATAAATGCAAAATCTTCCATGCTAAAAGATTTGAAACTTCAAAAACAACAAAGTCACTACGATAATTTTTAAAACTTAATAATATGAAACGAATTATTTCAACCGAAAACGCTCCTCAATC
>DAOVTY010000151.1 GCA_030632865.1 Bacteroidota bacterium | reverse complement strand
GTGCCATTTGATCAGAGTAAAATTGCACCATTTCAAGTTCCTGCTGTTGGTCAAGTTCACCCAGCCCCCAACCTTTGTAATAAGCATATAACGTTTTAAAATCGGTTGAGCCAACTTCATCATAAACTTCGGCAATAAGTTTGGCGTGTAATGCTTCGTGTAGCATATCTAAAGCAGCGTTGGTTGATGACTTCACGTTTAGGTTCGATTCATTTAACTGAATTACCACAGAATTATAGACCCCATTTTCGGGAACACCAATTGGTAATGTTTCTGTCGAACTTCCCAATGTCCAGGTCAGGTTTAATTCTCCCAAAGCAGGCAGGAATGAATTATTAACAATAATCCAGCCATTCAAATATTATTCGATGATGAAATGTATATCCTTCACCGGCAAAATAAATAACTCTCCATCTTCCCGATGAATGATAAACAGTCTATATTTATCTAAATCGGTTACCAAATCTCTATTCCATCCAAAATTATGAAGTATAAAATATTGAGAGCACATCACATTACCATATAGTTTCTCTTGGGACGTTGTTTCAATCTTGTCTGAATCAATCTCTATTTCCCACCATTGATATGACAATTTACCTTTTTGAGTTATAACCATCTTATTAATGTTCTGAGTAACTGAATCATTAAAATTAAAATTATAACCTTCCATGTCTATTAATTCGACATAAATATTTGTTTTCTTATTCTGATAAATTAGGAATAATGTGATTGTAATAATTACCAGAATAAATAATGAAATTAATTTTCTCATTTTTTAATAGATTAATTACAGTTAATTCCAAGTTGACGAAAATAATTCTGTGCATTTATAAGATCTTTCATTTTAGTCACAATTTAAACCTCGGTTTCTGAAAAATGTCTCTGATTGAGTAATCGATTTTAGCTCATCTAGAGTAAACCCCACCACGTTCTGCAAACCACTAATTGCCAATTTATGTTTGGTAAAAGTTAATATCGGATAAAAACATACAGCATATATTTACCGAATGTCATCCGCTTGACCACTAGTTTTTGATTCGATTTCAATTATTTCCTCCTTAAATTCCGGAAATGCATTATGTCTTTTTTTTGCCTGTGGCTTACCGCTTTTCCTAGTATACATTCTGTTATAAAAAATTATTCGAAAAGAATCTTCTAAACTTTCATTACTAAATTCACTTAGTTTAAACCCTAAATTGATTTTCCTTAAATAAAGTGTTATGTGTTTACAAGCAAGAACCAAAGAGTCAGGATTTATCCAATTCGTTTTGTATATCAAGTTATTTATGAGTAATGAGTCTTTCCCCATTTTAAAACTTTGCATACCAATATAACCAGCAACTTCTGTGTAAATCCTGACTGTTTCATCTTGAAAATAGAGTTCAGAATAATTACCTTCAGTATCAACAACACCCCAATCCCCCTTAATGTTTCGTTCATTTGTACAAGATAATAGCAAGAATACTATCATTCCTGTTTTAATTATTTTATCTAATTGCAATTCCATAAATTTGTTTCTCCTTTTATATGGTTCCATACTGATTCAAATAATCCAATATCTTCAGGTTTAAATTTTATTTTTATTAAATTAGGTAAAGTACCTGAAGGATCCACCTCTCCTTTAACAAAAATTTCATAACGATTTACTTCACCTAGATGAGTATCAACATGCGTCCCCATTCTAACTGCCTCACTCTCGGCATCATAAATCACTACAATTTCAACTTCTGATCCCAAATAATCAAAAAACTTTTGTGCTATATTATAGCCTATTAAAAAATTATCTCCAGCGCCTTCAAAAGTATTAGTTATTAACATATTTCCTCCTGAAAAATTTAAATCTCGTAACAAACAAGAAATATCTTGAAGAAGTGTTGGACTTTCAAGGCTAATTTTCTCAATTTCCTGAAAAAACAATTCTGCTGGAGCAGGACAACTGCACGCCGGGCAATCATAATTGTCTTCTAGCGCATCACCTTCAGGAATATCTGGGTTAGTCTCGTTATTCAATATTGGCTCAATCTTACACCCCCAGCATGTAGTACAAATTTTACAATCACAATTTTCAGATGCCTCTGTATCCGTATCTGTATCTGAATAAGAAGAACTACTTCCTCCACCTCCTCCAGTGGAACTGGAATCTTCGGCGGGTAATACGCAATATAAAAGTTGGATGTTTACAACACTTCCATCTTCATAAAACCATGATAAATAAACACAATATCCACTTGCTGATTTAAGAGGTATTTCACCACTTTTTACTTTTTTCGAAATAACTTCTGTCGAAACAACTTCGTTGCAATTATCTACCAGCACAATTGTCCCTTCAAAATCGTCCTCTTTTTTCGAGTATTTTATTTTTTCTGTATCCTGAAGGTATTCCAACTCTTTCTCCGAGATAAAATATTCCATTAGTGAATAAATTGAATCTTTTTCTTTAAATATAAGTAATCGGTGTTCAATATTTAATTTATCATTCCCGATAACATGTACTTTGTGCTGGCTTTTCAACATAACTGGCACTTCAATAACTAGCATAGTATCAAGGTCGTTAATTATTGCCTTGTTCCATTTTAGTTTATCAGCCGATTCTAATAAAGTAAACTGGTTTTTATCCGGATTGTTTTCAACCCAGTTTTGTGCTTCTTCAATTAACTCTTTTTCTTTTAACTCTACAGACTTCAAGTTTGAATTGAATTCATCTCGAAATTCATCTTTCTGGCATGAATTGTTTACTACTAATAATCCAGCCAATACAATTAAACATACAATTTTTTTCATAAATTCACAAAGTTTTGTGGGTATTAGAGTTCCTGCTCTTTTGCCCGGTTAATAAAACAGATAATTTGGCTCGGAATTTATTCCGGGCTTTTTTAATATCATAAATAGATGATTTTCAATTTGGGTTTCATAAATACAGATGAAATGGGTTTGTAATAATTGGGAATAAAATTAAAGTATTATTTGGTTAAATACAATAGATTTTTACGGGGGGGTAATTTATAGTCATTCAAAATAAGGGGCTTGTTAATAATGCTTTAACTTTTTTTATTCACCATTTCTTTCCAATAATTTTCCAAATACTTTTTTGTGTCAATATTTCTGAAAATGCGGAGACAAATGCAAATGTTAAAAATAGTAACTACAGTCGTGAGTGGAACTAAAAAATATACTTATTAGGCTATTTCTGAATTCAACAAAATTATTTTTTGTAAAGATTGTTAGCTACATTAAATATTTTTTCTGCGAAATAAGAATAGGTTTCGCCTGAGTCTTTTTTTTATCTTTGTGGCATAGGAAACTAGCATGATAATTATAATTATACAGAAGAATCATTCTGGGCGATTTACATCTAATATCTTCGAGAAACTAAAATTTTAAATACATGAAATCGGATACTTTTAAAGGATATTTATATGCGATAATTGCCACACTGGCTTTTTCTAATGTTTATATTTTTAGTAAAGCTGCGCTAAACGAAGTTCATCTTACACAGTTTGGTGTTTATTGGTTTACAATTGGTGCAACTTTAAGTGTGCTAATTGCATGGAAAAACAAAAAACTTAAGCAGTTAAAATTTCTATCGAAAAAGCAAGTTGGTATTTTAGTTTCGCTTGGTGTTTTAGAAATTCTCACAACCACAACCTTTTTTATATCTATTAAAGTTATATTCGACCCGGCTGTTACATCGTTTCTTGGTAATATGTATCCTGTAATGGTTACTATGGGCGGTGTTTTTATTCTGAAAGAGAAGTTTGGTTGGATAGAAACTGTTGGTGTTTCTTTAGCTTTAGTAGGTGCTTTTATTATTAGCTACTCTGGGGGTACTTCTTTAAAAACTTTGTTTATAGAGGGCACAGGCTGGGTTTTTATAAATGCTATTTTTGCAACTATTGCAACATTAGTTGTTAAAGTTCATGTAAAAAAACTATCGCCCGAGCTGCTTGGATTAAACAGAACAGTTTGGCTTCTTGTGTTTTCAGTTATAATGTTTTTTGTTTACAAGCAGTCGATAATAATTCCTGTTTCAGCCATTAAAAATATTGCTATTGGTGCGGTGCTCGGGCCATTTCTTGCCATACTTACTATTTACTATTCTTTTAAATATATCGAGGCTTCGCGCTCATCTATTGTTCAAAGTTTAAAGGGAATATTTGTACTTGCCGGAGCTTATTTTGTGTTTAAAAGCTTTCCGCAGCCACATCAGTTTATTGGTGGAATGATAACCGTTTTAGGTGTTTTAATTATGACATTAGGGCAGGCAGGTGTTTTTAAATATTTTACTCAAAATAAATATAAAAAGAAAAGTTGAATCTTATTTAACAGGAGTTATGCGTTAAAAGTAAATTGTTGTATTTGGTTTTGAATCCCAAATTTTAATTAGCATTTTATTATTCGTAACGCAACGATTCAATTGGATCCATCTTGGCAGCTTTTTGTGCAGGATAATATCCTGAAACTATTCCAACAACAAAACAGATTGCAACACCCGAAATTATCCACATCCATGGAATAACAAATGCCGACCCTATTAATACAGAAACTAAGTTACCAATTAAAATACCCAGCACTATTCCAAGATATCCTCCAATTTGTCCAATTACAACAGCTTCTATTAAAAACTGTTGTTTAACGGTTATACCTTTTGCACCAATTGCTTTTCGTACACCAATTTCTCTGGTACGTTCTGTTACCGAAACAAGCATAATATTCATTAATCCAACGGCAGCTCCAAAAAGCGTTATAAAACCAATAATAGTTGCCACCAGAGTAATATTTTTTATGTTCTCCAATAAAATATTAGCAATATTATCACTTTTTTCAATATTGAAATCGGTTTCGTCTAGCGGGTCTAAATCTCTAACAACTCTAAAAGTTGATTCTGCTTGCCCGGTTGCAGCCTCCATTAATTCAGGTCTATCAACTTTAATTTGAATGGCAAAATTCATATTCGGTCTCGAAAAATAGTTACGTGTATTTGTGTAAGGAATAAAACATGCCAAATCGCTACTACCTCCAAAACCACTGCCTTTTTCTTTAAGAACGCCAACTACTTTATATTTTCCTCCACCAATACTAATTACTTTCTGAATTGGATCTTCATCGGCTTTAAATAGCCTTTTGGCAAGTTCGCTTCCAATTAGCACCATACTTCTTCCAGAAATAATATCTTGTTCGTTAAAACTTCTACCCTTACCAATCTCATACCCTGCCGTAAACAAATAATCCTCGTCTATTCCTCGTACCGAAATATTAGGATTTGTTTTTTCGCCACCATACTTTAAAGTTGCAGTGCCAGTTGCATGCACCGAAATGGCAGTTGTGGCCGGAAAATCAAAAAGCTCTTTAAACTCTTTGGCTTGATAGTATGAAATGTAAGAATGATTTTTTGTACGATACCTTCTGTTACCAACCTGCACCCTCATTCCCTTGCTAGATATAGAAAAAGTGTTGGCACCCATAAAAGTAAACTCCTTTGTAATCGAGCTTTTTATAGAATCTATTGCAGTAAGAATACCAACTAATGCAGTAATTCCAACCGCAATAATTAATACAGTTAAAATAGTTCGTAAGAGGTTTGTGCGGATAGATTGCAATGCAATTCTTACATTTTCAAAAAATAAAGTAGCTCTACGCATTTTTACATGTTTAAATCGTCATAAATATATAACATAAAAAGGTATTCAATTATCATTAGTTTTAAAAAGTATTAATGAATTACAATTTTAAAATATTAAAAGTATTTTTCGCAAATTTAACGAACGTCTGACGCATCTGTTCGATATTTTCTATAGATTAATATTTTTTAACATTTTTTAATGTCGTTGGTTTTTACTGATATTAATCACAAGAAAATATTAATCAGAATGCTGAAAAATGTTATAAATCAGATTTTTGCTGAAGATATTTTTATAAATCTTAGCCCATTTTTAATGAATGAATATAGATTTTATCTTAAATTTTACTTTTAATTTTCTTGGATTTGGCAAAAATTACTTTAAAATTTGGTCTCGATTTTTATAAAAAGTTATGATTTATCATTTTCAAATCAAATCTCAAGAATCCCAAAATTTTCGATTAGAAGTAGAGCTAGATGGAAAACAATCGTTTTTCGAATTCCACTCTATTATTCAAAAGAGTTTAGGTTACGAGTCTCACCAATTGGCATCCTTCTTTATTTCAGATAAAAAATGGATGAAACTCAAAGAAATTTCGATGCTTGATTTGGGAGTTAATGGGGCGCCGTTTTTTATTATGCAGCAAACTAAACTCGCAGATTTGATTAAATCGATAAACCAAAAACTTATTTACACTTTTGATTTTTTGAACGACAGATCTTTTTTTATTGAACTAACAGGAATTATTATGGAGAGAAATCTTAATGAACCGTTAGTCACTCTTAAGCAGGGTGACACCCCTGTACAAGTCCTTGGAGAGGAAGTTGCAGATCAGGAGCCAACCGTTTTAGTTGAAGAAGAGGTTTTTATGGACTTTGGCGAACTGGACGATTACACCGAAATTTTTGGTGAAATGGACGACTTTTAAACTAACGATTTTTAATTACGAAATTTCAAGACTGTTCAAATATTTTTTTTGAACAGTCTTTTTTTTGTCCCTATCTTACAACCCAAAATAAAGCGAATGCACAAAACATTAATTGTTTTAACTGGGCCTACTGGAATTGGGAAAACAACCGTTGGAATTAATATAGCCAAACATTTTAACACCGAAATTGTATCTTCCGACTCGCGCCAAATTTTTATGGAGTTAACAATAGGAACTGCCGTACCAACCGAGAGCGAGCTTTCTGCTGTTAAACATCATTTTATTCATTCGCACTCCATTACAGAAAATTATAATGCAAGCAAATACGAAACAGAAGCAATTAACTTGTTAACTAATCTATTTGAACAAAAAAATATTATTGTTTTAGTTGGCGGCTCTATGTTATATATAGACGCAATTTGTAACGGCATTGATATTATGCCCGATGTTGATTCTGAAATTAGAGAATCGTTAAAAATTAGACTAAAAAAGGAGGGGCTTGAAAGTTTAAGATTGCAATTAAAAAAGCAAGATCCGGAATACTATAATATTGTAGATTTAAAAAATCCGGCACGAATCGTTCATGCATTAGAAATTTGTTTGACGACCGGAAAAACCTATTCCTCTTTTAGGTCGAACCCAAAAAAAGAGCGTCCATTTTCAATAATTAAAATAGGCTTAAATTGTGATCGCAAAATTCTACATAACCGCATTAATAATCGTGTTGATTTAATGATTCAGGAAGGATTGGAAATTGAGGCAAAAACAGTTTATGCACAAAAACATTTAAACTCTTTAAACACCGTTGGGTATCGCGAATTATTTGCACATTTCGATGGCGAAATTTCGAGAGATAAAGCAATTGAACTGATAAAAAGAAACACGCGAAGATATGCACGAAAACAATTAACATGGTTTCGTAAAGATGAAAAAATGAAATGGTTTGAACCAGACCAATCACAAGAGATAATTAAATACGTTAGTAGTCAAAATCTATAATAGGCATGACTAATTCTGGTAATTTTACAATTCGGGTTTATGGAATAATTCTTGACAAAAAAAGAGAGATTCTAATTACAGATGAGTTTCAGCTTGGAGTAAAGATGATTAAATTCCCAGGAGGTGGTTTAGAGTTTGGCGAAGGACCAATCGATT
>DAOVTY010000323.1 GCA_030632865.1 Bacteroidota bacterium | reverse complement strand
ATGGAAGTTGTTCAAAAATACATGAATACCTTTCATAAAAACATGGAAGCTCTCAATGTACTTCCTCCAAATATTGAGCCGCGTGCATCGGGGCATATTATTGAGCAGCAAAAAATGATTGACTCGATTCTGAAAAATGGGTTTGGGTACGAAGTGAATGGCTCGGTATATTTCGATGTTGAAAAATACAATCAGCAACATAATTACGGGAAACTTTCTGGTAGAAATCTTGACGATATAAAAACCAATACCCGTGTACTAGAAGGACAAAGCGAAAAGAAAAATTCGTACGATTTTGCTTTATGGAAAAAAGCAACTCCAGAACATATTATGCGGTGGCCTTCGCGCTGGAGCGATGGTTTTCCGGGATGGCATCTCGAATGTTCGGCTATGAGTACAAAATATCTTGGCGAACAATTTGATATTCATGGCGGTGGAATGGATTTAACTTTTCCGCACCACGAATGCGAAATTGCACAGTCTGTAGCCAGTCAGGGGAAAGAAGCTGTTAGTTATTGGATGCACAATAATATGATTACAATTAACGGACAAAAGATGGCTCGCTCGTTGGGAAATTTCATCACTTTAGATGAACTTTTTACTGGCAGCCATGAAATATTAACACAGGCATATTCTCCGATGACCATCCGTTTTTTTATTCTGCAAGCGCATTACCGGAGCACAATCGACTTTTCGAATGAAGCTCTGCAAGCATCAGAAAAAGGACTTGAAAGATTGATGGCCGCCGTTAAAACTTTAAACGAATTAATAGCTTCAGAAAAATCTACAGTTAATATTTCTTCGCTAAAAGAGAAATGTTTTTCAGCTCTTAACGACGATATAAACAGCCCCATTGCAATTGCTCATCTGTTCGACGGTGTAAAAATGATTAATTCAATTAAAACCGGAAAAGAGAAAATTTCGGTAGCAGATTTAAATGAATTAAAATTATTTTACAAAAATATGGTTTTCGATATTTTGGGATTTAAAGAAGAACAATCATCCGCCTCTGGCGATAATGAAATTCTTGGAAAATCTATCGAATTGCTTTTAACACTTCGGAATGAAGCAAAAGCGAATAAAGATTGGGGAACAGCAGACAAAATTAGAGACGAACTCAACGAAATTGGAATCGAACTAAAAGATACCAAAGGCGGAGTAGATTGGTCGGTAAAATAGAAATAAAATCACTAAAATAATCGAGTTTAAACTTTTAACTTTAAACCCGAAACTTTAAACTTATATAACAATGTTTTCAGGAATAGTAGAAGAATACGGTACCGTAGTGGCCATTGAAAAGGAACAGGAAAATGTGCATTTTACTTTAACATGCTCGTTTGCAAACAAGTTAAAAATAGATCAAAGTTTATCTCACAACGGCGTTTGTTTAACCGTGGTTGAAGTTGATAAAACAGCTAAAACTTACAAAGTTACAGCCATAAAAGAAACACTGCTAAAATCAAATTTAGGGCTTTTAGAAGTTGGCTCAAAAGCAAATTTGGAACGTAGTATGATGATGAACGGCAGATTAGATGGACACATTGTACAAGGGCACGTTGACCAAACTGCAACTTGTGTAAAAGTGGAAGAAGCTGACGGAAGTTGGTACTACACATTTGAATATGAGTTTGATAAAGAGATGGCAAAAAAAGGTTACATGACCGTTGAAAAAGGTTCGGTTACCGTTAATGGAGTTAGTCTGACTGTGGTAAATTCAAAAAACAACTCTTTTCAGGTAGCAATAATTCCGTTTACTCAAGAAGTAACTAACTTTCATACTTTTACCAAGGGAACCGTTATTAATCTTGAATTTGATATAATCGGAAAATACTTGAGTAAGCTAAACTCTTTTGAATAGAGGTTATCTAAAGTTGAAGTTGATTTTCGAGAGAAATATTTTAAGGTCTGATTTTTCAGACCTTTTTTTTGTGAACTTTTTAAAAGGTTAACATGTTTGAATAGCAAAATATTGATTAACTTTTCAAAATGAAAACAGCATTAATAACAGGAGCTTCAAAACGAATTGGAAAATCTATTGTAGAATATTTGGCCGATAAGGGATGGAATATTATCATTCATTATAACTCTTCTGAAAGATCAGCAAAACAACTATTGCAAGCATTAAGTTTGAAATTTCCAGAACAGACTTTTGGCATAATTAAAGCAAACCTTTCAGTTGAAACAGAGACCGCTGAATTAATTCCCAAAACTATTACTGAATTTGGAAAATTTCAACTGCTTATTAATAATGCCTCAATTTTTGATTCTGGTTATTTAAAAGAGACAACACTTAATTTATTTGAAAATCAGATTAACACTAATCTGAAAGCACCGTTTGTTTTAATGCGCGACTTCGCAAATTATTGTAAAAATGGAAATATCATAAATTTTGTTGACACTCGTATAACTTCTAACAAATCAAATTTTGCGGCTTATTCTCTTTCTAAAAAAGCACTTTGGGAGTTAACCAAAATGGCTGCTTTAGAATTTGCACCTTTAATTCGGGTAAATGCAATTGCTCCCGGAGCAACTTTACCTCCTACCAACAAAGATGAGAACTATCTTAACAAACTGGCACAAAACACAACTATAAAAAAACAAGGAGGTGTGAATACAATTTTAAAAAGAATCAACAATATTTTAAAAAATAATAATTTAACCGGCCAGTTATTATTTGCCGACGGTGGCGAAAATTTAGGTCAAAAAGAATAAGTATAATGGCTAAAATACGCGTAAAAAACCTTTTAATAAGAACTTACATTGGATTTAATCCTGAAGAGTT
>DAOVTY010000044.1 GCA_030632865.1 Bacteroidota bacterium | reverse complement strand
TTCAGCTGATGGGCGAAAAATAATCCCATTTTTCATTCTGTAGGATAGTGATAAATTAGAAGTAATGTATGGTTCATTTTCGCTAACCCAATTGAAAAGGGTGGATAAATTGGCACTGTAATTTTTATAATGCCCAGAGAACACCATATCAAACTGATTATAATTAAATTCATCATAAACAAATTGATTTAAACTGAACTTGGTATATCCCGAAATTTTGTTCAATTTGAAAGGTAGAGAAAGCCTAACTTTTAGCTCTTCGTTTGCATTAAACCGCGTAGCTAATTGTCCTTCAACAAAATTGGCATAATTAATTTCTAAAAAAGCACTTTTGCCGAAGTAATAATTCAACAATCCTTTCATTTTTACATTATGCGCATACTCAAGATTTAAAATCATTTTACTAAAGGGTTGAAATGCGAGCGTAGCAAATGGAATAAAAGGATATTCGGTAATACTTGATAAATATTCTAAACCACCACCAATGGTTATAAAACTGTTTATTCCGTAGTTTATAATTCCTCTCCCAAACCTGCTACCTGTGCTATCTTGCAATACGCCGCCCGATGCGCTGTATTCTAATTTTTTTGCTGGCATAAATGTGAAAGGAATATTCTTGGTGCGCTCTTCAAAGCGTTCTTCGCCCATGGGGCCATAAAACTTAAGCTTTATTGTTGTATAACCGTAAACAATAGGCACTTTAAATACAAATAACCCGGATGCATCAGCAACAGTATAATCTATTAAAACATCGTTTATATAAAGTTCCACAGTCCAGTTGGGTTCGGTGTATTCGTTAATTGTATAAGACCCGGAAGCCTTTCGAATGGTTGTTGGAGTATTACTAATTGCTGCTCCAACCACAGGAGCCTCTATAAACGAAATGCTTTGATTATATATTTTCCCTAACTGGGCTTGTCTAATAACACTTTTGTCGTTATCAACCCATCGCCAGTTGTAATAAAGCTGCCGCTTATCAAATTTATATTTATCGTCATAATAGACCGAAACATTGGCTTGTCCAAATAATATTTCTGCTCCAACTCCTAAAACAACTCTATTGTTAGTAATTTCATTTTTAGTTTGATACGATGACAGCGACCAGTCCATCATTCCAAATTCTAATAAATGATAGTCTCGTTTAAGAATAGTATCTGCAATTATTTGTTTGTTTTGTAATTTTGATACATTTTGATGCATTTGCTCCAAACGCAATTGTTTAATTATTGGCAACTCAAAATTAGCTTCCATTTTTATGGAAAGTGAACGGTAATTAAATATTATGCCTAACCCAAATGCTTCTGTTATAACTGTTGATTCTACATAAATTGCGCTCGATTCGTTAATAATCCCATTTGTCGATTTTATGATTCTGTTTCCTATAGTTATTTGTTTGGCGTTAAAATCAATGTTATATGTTTTATTCTCATTTTCTATAAAACCGGTTAACTGGTATCTATCGTTTTCCGAATTGCATTTAATTCCTAGGTTTGTAAATAAATCTTCGATGTTTATGTAAATCTTATTACTTTCTGTAATAATAACATCGGTTTCAAATCTTAAATAGCCATTTACAATAAAATCAACCGGTACATCATCAAAGGAGATAATAGGTTCTAATTCTATATCAATTATTTCATCAATTGCTTTAACGGAAAATGAAAATATAAATAGGCAGCATACTAATAAGCCAATATTTATTCTCATGCTAGAGAATATGCTTTTAAATGTATTTGGATTATATGTATGATTTTCGCTCACTATTCTTGTGTAAAAGTCATTGAAAAATTCCCATTGTAAATACCCGTTGGCGATGCACTAGGAACAACGAGCGTGCCTCCTACTCGAAGTGTAGTGATAAAATTACAGTCGTTGGCTACTGAAAAAGAGGCCCCACTTGTCCCTTTTTCGGTTGGGCCAATATTAAGAGTAAGAGATGGTGCACCGCTAGTAATTGTTGTGGTAGGATCATAAGTAATTGTCACATTTCTTCCCTGGCATAGTTTTATATCAAAAATTGCGGGGTGCACAGTCGAGCTGGATATGGATACTACACCACCTGTTGTAGATACAATTCCTTGCCAGTTTACAGTAATTGTTCCTGCAGAAATAACATAAAATACTCCAAAATCAATTGCTTGTGTTGGTTGTACAGTTACTGTTCGTTGTGGTAACCCAGGTTGTGCATACGAAACACTTAAACAGAAAAAGAATATTGTTATTAAAAACAATAATTTGGAAAAAGATCTACTTAATATTTCATTTTTAATCATTATAAAATATAATTTAAAATTAGCTTTATTAAACCTGAACTTACAGTTGCAGCTCTGCTTCCGCAATTATCGTATTACTCTCGTTTTCCGTATAAACCACTTTAAATTTTCCGCTATTAAAATTTATATTTTCTGGCTTTTGTAATTGCATTTTAACCTTTCGAACATTGCCAGGTGTATAAACTGCCAACCCCTTTACTTTCCCAACTTCATAAATTTTATTTTCCAGCGAAATATAGTTTACCGTTATATCTCCATACGACGACATATTCCCGGTACGATTGATATTAAAGTTTAAGAAATGGTTAGAAACTCCGTCGTTATTATATGTAGGTTCTGAAACTGAAATTTCTGTATTAGATGTTCCTTTGCGTATAATAGTTGCAATGGAGATACCATATACTGCTTCCAGTTTTACTGAGATAGTGTTAGAAGCTTTTTCTTCATTATCCTGACCAAGCGGCTTGTTATTTCTCTCTGCCCTGAAATAAAGATGAGAACGGTATTCACCATCCTCCATTTTATCTGTATTGAATTTTTGAACTTTAACAGTTTGCGATTCGCCAGGCGCCAAATTAACTCGGCGCGGATAAACTCTTAAAAACGGCGTGGCAAAATGTTGCCCCAAATCGGGTTCTGTTATCGTAACAAAATCACCCGTTTCGGTCATTCTGTATTGTTTAAAGGATATATTATAAATCGCAGTATCTTTTCCTGTATTAGCCAATATTATTTGCTCTACTCTTTTCCGTCCTTCTAATTCAATGCGTTTTGGAAATATAAGCAAATCGCCTTGTGCAAAAACACCCATAATTGATGAAAAGTAAATGGTAATAAAGAAAATGATTAGGTATATATTTCGGGTTAAATATTTCTTTTCTGTTTTAATATCCATTTTTTTTATGTTTTATTGATTTACTTATTTTGCATAATTTTGAAAATAAGTGCTGCAAAATGCAGCACTTATTTTTTTAACTAAAATTTAGTTATAGTTAACAGTAACATCAAAACCTGTGGCATTTGTATAAGTACCTACTACTTGTGCCGCACTTACATTAAGTGTTGCCCCAACTGTTAAGGTTTGTGTACCAGAAGATAGCGCACCTGTTGATGAAGGTGTACTCGAAAAAGTATTCACAGCCATAGTCTCAGTGCCAGATACTCTGGTAATAGTGTAATCCGAAGTAGGTAAAGTTATGGCATAAGTATATGCGCCTTCACCTCCAATTGTAAACGTTGCAGCAGCAATTGTGCCGGTTGTTGCAGGCAATGTTACACCAGAAGTTGTAGTTCTTGTTCCTGCAGGAACTAATATAACTGTTCCTGCTGTTCCTGCTTGCACCGTAACATTACCAAAATTCATATCACCAGTTTGAGTTATTGTTATAGGTGCAATGATTGTAGCCGTTGCTGTTGCGCTAGCCGTTGCCTGCCCCATAACCTGGTTAGAAAAACTTACCACCATTACGATGGCTAAAAAACTTAAAATTAATTTCTTCATTTGTTTTTAAATTTTAATTAATAAAAAAGGATTGTTCTTTAATTTTTGCATTTTGAATAGATGCTTGGCAATATATTTATTGACTTGCAAATCAGGACTTTATGCTTTGTCCTTTTTGTTTGTTCTTTTAGTTTTGTCATGTTTTTTTTCCATAATTTTTGTTTTTTAGTTATTACTTTAATTAATTATTTTGTTGTTGCTATTTTCTTTAAAAAGCAATTTATCTACAACGCCCGACACTTTTTCAAAGTCATCTACCTTCGAGAAAAAATAGTCGGAACCCAGTTTCATAGCCTTCTTTCTATAATAATTTGATGCATAAAATGTGAGAACCATAAACTTTGTTTTATGATTTTCCTTTTTAACTTCATCTAAAACTTGCAATCCGGTTAAGCCCGGCATATTAATGTCTATAATCACTAAATCTGGTAGTAAACTTTTTATTGCTCTAAGTGTATCAGTTCCATTTTTCAAAGAGCCAACAATCTCTACTCCACAACAATTACCTAACATCTCCTGTAGTCTGTCGAGAATTAATTGCGAATCGTCTGCTAATAATATTTTCATTTTGTGTGGTTTTTTAACAATAGCAATAAACCACCTAAATTCTAATTTCTTTGTAGGAGAATGGATTTTTGCGTGTAGGAGAAATTCTCAATCTTTGTAGGATATTTCCTACAAACAAGAGAAATCGAGTAACTCGTTGCTGTCATTTCGATGAGTTTGCAAGGAGAATTATGTTCAATTTAAGAGATATGTTTTGTCGAAGAGATGACAAGAAATAGAAAGCTAACTACTCGTATAATATTTTTTCACTTTTATACTCCGTAACTTTACCAGAATTATAATACTTAAAATAAGAAGCTGGGTGAACTATTATATAATTTAGGTTTTCCCAATGCCTTTCCTACTGAACCGGAATCTACTTTCAGTAGCCGACTTCGGAATATATATCAATTTACAATGAAGTTTAAGGGGGGGTAGAACTCTTAATCTTAGGTACTGTTTTTATACTTTATTATTGCCTTTTATTCGCATCTTAAATTTTTTCCTTTTACAATTTCACAGTCAATATTTACAGTAACATCATTTTTCATCAATATTCACAAAAATGATATCTGAATAAAAGTCTGTTTTTTTCTTGTCCCTTTTTTTGATTTTGTTTTAGGGTAAAAACTAAATTTTCTAAAACCTTGGAAACCTTGTTTTCTTCTTCACCAGATTAAAATTTAAACAATTACGTGTGTGGCTCAATTTTATTTATCATCAAGAATATTCTTTTGGATTTTTCTTGTAACTCTTAAAATTAAACCTCTAAATTGTTCAGATTTATCAACTTTTTTTTAATATTTTTATTTTAAACCTCCAATTTAAAAAAGCGCCTAAAAATCTAAACAAAAACTATCAAGTTTTTAAATTTGAATTCTGAAAGTTTAAATCTTGCAAACTATTTTGATTTTTATCTAGCTAACGGTAAAACCTTGCAATTTCATTTCAGATATTTTAGTTTCTTTAAATTTAAATATCAAAATTCATCATTCAAAAGGAAGTAATAAATTTTAATTGTAATAGCAGCCTATGTATTTTACAGGTAATTTATTTCACTTCCCAATCATCAGTTCTAAAAGACGATGCCGGTAAACCTTCGTTATTAAATAGTTCGCCAACCACCCAATCGTCAAATGCATAACGTACCGCAACTGGTTTTTCAACCGATGGAGAAAACAGTGTAATGCCTTTTCGCGTTATAAATGCTTCTGCTGGATAGAAACGCTGATTTTCGCCGGCAACTTTGAAGTTCAGCAACTCTTTGCTAAAAGTCGATAATCCATATTTTGCATGATTAAAAGTGAGTTTCACTACACTTCCTTCAATGGTCATCTCTTTTAAAGTTGGACCCGAATATTCGAAACCTGCCATGACGTAGGTTTTTGCAAGAGCCAGATAAGCAAGTCTTTCACCGGCGGCTTTTTTATCTGCTGGGTGAATATTATTTTTCTCGCCAACATCCATTAAGCATGCCATTCCAATATTATCGATTGCGGTAGAAGCTTTAAATTGTGCTTCGCGAAGAAATGCAGAATTTATACCACCACCATAATTGAAAGGTGCAATTTGGCAGTAGTAAAACGGGAAGTCTCCAATTCCCCATTCGTCACGCCAGTTTTCAATTAATCCCGGCATTAATTTTTCATAATGCTGTGGTTCGTTTCGGTTCGATTCTCCTTGATACCATAATGCTCCTTTTATTGCGTAACCAACCATTGGCGAAATCATCGCATTAAAAAGTACTGTTGGTGTTTGTTGCGAATAATCACTAGGTGTATTCTCATTTGGAAGATTTACCCAGTCGAAATTTTCAAACCCACCGTCGCTTATCCATGGTTCAATGCGTGTGCCACCCCAACTTGAGCAAATCAATCCAACCGGAACATCTAACGCATTTTGCAACATTCTGCCAAAAAAATATGCAGTAGCACTAAAACTACCAACATTCTCTGGAGTACATTCCAACCACTCACCTGAAAAATCTTTCTGCTCTTCCAGATTTTTTTCTCTTTCAATTGTAATTAACCGGATCGAATTATTTGTTGAAGTTGCAATTGCCTCATTTGATCCTAATACAGGTTGGTTATGGTAACCATTCATTATCATTTGCATATTCGACTGCCCCGAGCAAACCCAAACTTCGCCAATTAATACATTATTTAGTTTTAGTTCCGTACCGTCAGAAATATTTATTGAAAATGGTCCGCCCGCTGTTGGGGTTTTTACCTTTAATTTCCAGTTACCTTCCGAATTTGATTTTGTAGAATAGCTTTCTTTGTTCCACGATGTAGTTACTTTTACCGTTTTATTTGTCTTTGCTGTTCCCCAAATTGCAGCATCGGTTTGCTGTTGTAAAACCATGTGGTCGCCAAAAATAGCTGGTAACTTTACTTCTGCTTTAAGTTGAATAGAAACAAATGAAATGATAAATAACGAGATTAGAATGTAGTTTTTTTTCATGATTATAAGGCTTATTAATATTACGTGGTATTTTAATACTTACAAATGTATTAAAAACAGCAATAACTGATTAGATAGATTTTATAATTTATGTAAATTCGCAATTTAAACCAGTAATCTATTTTATAATGAATACTCTCTTCAAAAATTATCAGCAGATTTTAGTTGTTCTAGTAAGTTTGTTTTTTTCAATTATCCTAAATGCTCAGCCAAATATATTGTTAATTATTTCGGATGATTTAAATACTAGAATTGGGCCATACATGGAGTTAAATAATCATACTCCAAATCTTGATCGTTTGGCTGACGAAGGAGTTCGTTTTACGAGAACTTATTGTCAGTATCCACTTTGTGGTCCTTCCAGGGCATCATTTATGAGTGGACTGTACTGCGAAACAAATGGTGTAACGGGTAACAGCCATGTGTTGGGGAGTTTTCGAGCTGTAAATCCTGCTCTAAAAAATCATCCATCTCTTGCCGGATTTTTCAGAGAAAATGGATATTATACAGGGAGGGTTTCAAAAATATATCACATGGGAGTTCCTGGAGGCATTGAAAGAGGTGAGGCAGGCGGCGATGATCCAGATTCGTGGGATTATGCATATAATGTGATGGGGCCTGAAACAATGAGCCAAGGGAATTTAGAGTTGTTATCTCCCGGAAATTTGCATTATGGTGCTAATTTTTCAAGAATGATATTACCTGATAAATTGGAAGAAACTCAAACTGATTATATAGCTGCAAGTCAGGCCATTGCTATTTTGGAGAACAGGACAGGAAAATTGCCTGACAATGGTACAAACAAAAGGAGATTGAAACCGGATGCACCATTCTTTTTGGGAGTCGGTTTAGTACGGCCACATGTTCCATTAATTGCTCCTGAAAATTGTTTTGAACCCTATCCTGATGAGGAAGCTGAGGTTCCTGAATTTGTTATAGGTGATAATATTCCCGAACAGGCACTTCGCAATATGAACAATAAAAGTTTTAAAATGAGCGAAATGCAAAAACAGAAAACCATTAGTGCTTACATGGCAAGTGTGCGTTTTATGGATCAGCAGGTTGGACGGTTACTTGATGCACTCGATCGATTAAAAATAAGAGATGAAACCATCGTAATATTTATATCCGATCATGGTTATAATTTGGGTGAACATGATTGCTGGGCGAAAACCAGTTTGTGGGAAGGGACTCTTCGTGTGCCAATGATTATTTCCGATCCAAATAATAAAACAAATAATGGAACTTCAAATAAATCAATTACAGAATTAATAGACCTCTATCCAACTTTAACAGAACTTTGTGGACTTTCAGAGAAGCAACCAAAAATTCTGCAAGGGAAAAGTCTGGCAGGCTATTTAATGGATGAAAAACCTGAAAAATTGGAATCAGTAGCATATACAATTACCAATGCAAAAGGTGCCACAATAAGAACCGATCGCTGGAGATATACGCGTTGGGGAGAGGAAATTGAAAATGGGAATGAAGAACTTTATGATCATCAAAATGATCCAGAAGAACATGTAAATCTGGCTGATAACTCTGAAAAACAAAAAGTGCTAAGTGAGATGAGGAAAAAATTTGAATTAGCCAGACAAAAAGCTCAGACAAATATTCGCCCTAAATAAATCTTTAAATTATGAAAATAAAAATTATCTATTTTCTATTTTTTTATTTAATCTGTTTTTTGCCAAAAGGTTATTCTAATGATTTTAAAAACCATACAAATGAAAATGATATTTCAGTATCCTTTTTTGAAATTGCAAAACCAATTTGGCCTTTAGGGCAACAATTTGAAAAAAACCTTTCTATTCGTTTTCAGGCTGAATTTGAAATTTTAGATAGTGAGAATACAACTTTAAAAGTAGCCGGTTCGAGTTTGTATCGTATTTATTTGAATGATGAATTTATTGCTTATGGACCAGCTCGTGCAGCACACGGATTTTATCGGGTTGATGAGGTGAATGTCACCAAAAAACTTATAACAGGAACTAATTATTTAACGATTGAAGTTGCAGGCTACAATATTAATAGTTACTATTTACTTGACCAGCCCTCATTTTTGCAAGCTGAAGTTTTGGTAAATTACAAGGTTGTAGCCGCTACAAATGAGAATACAAACGACTTCAGGGCAACCCAAATTACAGAACGAATTCAAAAAGTACCACGCTATTCATTTCAACGAACATTTGTTGAAGTTTATAATTTATCCTTGATTGAAAGTTTAGGTTCAGCTGAATTAAAATGTGAAGAAGTTGAATCGAAAAATCTTATTTCTCGTAATATAAAGTTCTCAGATTTTCTGGTTCGCAATCCGAAACAAATTCTTTCGGCTGGTAAAGTTACTGTCGGAAATAAGCAAAAGAAATATTGGAAAGATCGTGCGGTAAGGGATATTGGAGATAAATTGGGCGGTTTTTCTGAAAATGAGTTAACAACTAATCCTGCCATCGATTTGCAGGAAATAAAAGTAGAATTGAAAGTTGATGAAATAAAAAAATACATTAGTTCAAAGGAGATAAATTTCTATAAAAATAGTTTTCAAATATTAGATTTTGGACTAAATACAACTGGTTTTATAGGTGCCGAAATAAATTGTATAAATCCTTGTCGGGTGTATTTTACTTTCGATGAAATTTTATCTGATAACGATGTTGATTTTAAACGATTGGGCTGCATTAATTCTGTAACTTATAATCTTGAGCCTGGCAAATATTCCTTGGAGTCTTTCGAGCCGTACACTTTCAGATACCTTAAAATAATTGTTGTTGAAGGCGAATGTAATATTACTAATGTTTATTTACGCGAGTATGCAAATTCTGATATTTCAAAAGCTAATTTTTATTGCAGCGATGAACGACTTAATAGGATTTATGATGCCGGAGTAGAGACTTTCAAACAAAATGTAGTAGATGTTTTTATGGATTGTCCCTCGCGCGAACGTGCAGGTTGGTTGTGCGACAGCTATTTTTCATCGCGTGTTGCGGCTGACTTGTCGGGAAATACTTTGGTGGAAAAGAACTTCCTTGAGAACTTCCTGCTACCAGACAGTTTTGAGTTTTTGCCCGAAGGAATGTTGCCGATGTGTTACCCTGCAGATCATAACGATGGAGTGTTTATTCCCAATTGGGCAATGTGGTTTGTAATTCAATTGCAAGAATATTTGTACCGAAGCAACGACCGTAAAATGGTTGATGAATTAAAACCAAAAGTTCTTGCTTTACTGAGGTATTTTGAGCAGTTTGAAAATAACAATGGTTTGCTGGAGAGTCTTGATTCGTGGATTTTTGTTGAATGGTCGGAGGCAAATAGTTTTGTTCAAGATGTTAATTATCCTACCAATATGTTATACAGTGCCACTCTGGAGACGGTGGCGAATTTGTATAATTTGCCTGAGCTTAAAAAACAGGCAGATCGTATTAAGGATGTAATTCGTGAGCAAGCTTTTAACGGACAGTTTTTTGTGGATAATGCAATTCGTAAAAAAAATGGAGACTTGGAAGTAACAAATAATATAACTGAAGTTTGCCAGTATTATGCTTTCTTTTTTAATGTTGCAAGTCCGGAATTATACCCCGAGCTTTGGCATAAACTGGTAACTCAGTTTGGACCCGAACGAAAAAATAACAATCCTTTCCCGGAAGTTTATTTAGCAAATGCATTCATTGGAAATTACCTTCGTTTGGAGCTATTATCTCGAAATCACGAAAATGCTCGAATTTTAAGCGAGTCTGTCGGTTTTTTCGATTATATGGCAAAACGTACCGGAACATTATGGGAGAATATTTCTACTACGGCAAGTTGTAATCATGGATTTGCATCGCATGTTGTACATCTTTTTTATCGCGATGTTTTGGGTATTTACGATATTAATATTGATGAAAAGACGATAACAATTCAGTTCTCAAATATCAATATTAACTCTTGTAAAGGTCAAGTTCCAATTGGAAACAATGTGGTTCAGTTAGAGTGGGAGAGGAGTGAAAATACAATTCAATACAAACTTAATTTGCCTGAAGATTATAAAGTTGAAATTAAAAATACTAGTGGAAGTAATTTAATAGAATACTAAGTCTGAGCAAATTTTCTAAATTCAAAAATTTATGAGAAATCTGCTTTATATTTTATTGTTAGGGATGTTGTTTTTTGGATGTGGTTTAAAAGGAGAAAAAACAAAAACGACATCGGATATTATTGTTTCTCAAAATAAAATGGAGGAAATATACGATGAAATAAAAACGCCTTATAAATACGGAGTTGTATTTCAGCATCCTGACTCAAGCAAACTATTAGATAGTCCAACTATTTTCCGTGCGGATAATACTTGGAACATGACCTATATAGTATTTGACGGACAAGGATATGAGACCTGGCTTGCCGAAAGTGTAGATTTAATTCATTGGAAATCGAAGGGGAGAATTCTTTCTTTTACCGAAAATACATGGGATGCAAATCAAAAAGCTGGATATATGGCTCTGGTAGATATCGATTGGGGAGGAAGTTATACGGTAGAGAAGTTTGATAATAAATATTGGATGTCGTATTTGGGAGGAAGCGAAGCAGGCTACGAAGCTGGTATTTTAGGAGTTGGTATGGCAAATTCGGTTTCGCTGACAAATGTGAATGAATGGAATAGGTTAAACAAACCTGTATTAAATCCTAACGACGTAAATATCCGATGGTTCGAGAATAAAACAATTTACAAAAGTTCAGTTATTCACGATAAAACGAAACGAACAGGTTTTCCGTTTGTTATGTATTATAATGCAAAAGGAGACACAGCTGATTTTGAAAGTATTGGGATGGCTGTTTCAGACGATATGGTTTCGTGGAAACGTTTTGGTAAAAATCCGGTGATTACAAAATATGGAGGAATATGTGGAGATGCACAAATTGTAAAAATTGATGATATTTATGTAATGTTCTTTTTTGGAGCATTTTGGAAACCTGGAGCATTTGAACGTTTCGCATGTTCATACGATTTAGTAAACTGGACCGAATGGAATGGCGTTGATTTAGTAGCTCCGTCAGAAGATTATGACGAGAATTATGCGCATAAACCATGGGTGATAAAATGGAACGGAACGGTTTATCATTTTTACAATGCAGTTGGTAAACAGGGCCGGGTTATTGCATTGGCAACATCAAAAAAAATAAAAGATTGATTTTAAATTTAGAATAGTGCAGGTTAAAAACCTACTCGCACAATATCGCCATAAACTCGTAATTTAGGATGATCAACAAAAGCGCGAAATTGATATGTTTTACCCTCTTTTTTTATTCCCGGTTGTAACTTGAATTCATCACCTTCACTAACTTGTATGGCTTTAGTCTCTTGCCATTCATCAGAGTATAATTGCTCTACAAAACCAGCATATTCACGAAATTGGAACCCAACTTTAATAGATTCTGAATTGCTAGATTTAATTAACTTTCCGGAAAAGTATAATTTGTCGATGCTACCTTGAGAAATTTTTTCGGCTGCTAGGGTTTCAATAACCGGAGGATCAAGAGCAGGCTCGGCATTAGTAATTTTTAAAACAATTGGATTGTGCCATTTACTGTTGTTATAAATTCGTTGAGCACGCATACACGAAATATGAATTCCATCTTCTTTTTGCTCAAAATAAGTAGAAGCATCTGCTGTGGGTTTGTATTCAAGTAATTCGCCAGATTGCCCGAGTACACTAACTTTTGAATTGCTTGTGATTTGAGCTGATTTTATAATAAATTCTTTTCGGGCACCTTTTTTCCAATCCGGAATTTTTGCAATAATGGCATACAATGTTTTTTCTTGCGGTTTCCACGTAAACCATATATTATTTTCGTTAGACAAAATCCATGGCGAAACTTTTTCAATTGCTTCACCATTTATAAAGTTCCAGGCTGCTAACTCTCGCAAATTAGCCTCCTGTTCAATGGGTAATTCACCATTCGGTTTTGGCCCCACATTTAATAACTGATTTCCTCCTTTTGCACGAGTTTCAATCAGAATTTCGATTAAACGCGATCCGGTTTTGTAAATCTCGTTTGTGGGTTTATAGGCCCATTGTGTTCCCATAGTTAAATTGGCCTCCCATGGATCTTCAGAGATAACCCCCAAAACTGTTTGTTCGGGTGTTTTCATTGCTCCGCGGGTTACAATAATATTTGGCTGAAGTTCCCAAACTACTTCCTTACATTTCTCTTGCAACGGTCCTTCTCCGCCATCGTAAAACATTATATCTATATCGCCATATTTTGCCATCAATTCCATGTTTTGCAACTCATTTAGTTCCAAATATTTTTTCATGATATTTTCTGGTATAGGCTTTACATGTCTTCGTCGAACTTGTAATCCATTTTCATGCAAAAAATTAAAATCTTCAGGCGAGAAATAGAATCCCACAGCAAGTCCGGCTGCCCGGGTTGCATCAACATATTCCGCCAAAAGATCTTTTTTATATGGTGTATTCATTATGTTGAAATCTGTGGTTTCTGTGTCCCACATACAAAAGCCGGAGTGGTGTTTTGTTGTAAAAACTATATATTTCATTCCGGCAAGTTTTGCAAGAGTTGCAATTTCGGTAGCATCAAAATCTTTTGGGTTGAACGTTTTTGGAAGTTCATTTATAAACCTGTTTAAATAATCGTCTGAAGCTCCTGCCATTGAATGGCTGATTACCATTCCCAACTGGCTGTCGAAACTAAAATGGATAAACATTCCAAATCCGAGATCTCTGAACCACTCAAGTCTTTCTGATTTATTGTGGTTTATAAAATTGGCCTCAGTACTTTCCTTAATTTGTGCAAAAACAAGGTTTGCAATAAATATCAAAGTTAAAATGGATGATACTCTTTTCATAGTTTCGATATATTATTAACGATTTTCTTTCAAAGATAATAATTGAGATTTTTAAAACTAATAAATTTGAAATTGAGAGCTATAAAATGAGTTGGAATTTCAACCATTAATTATGTTGATTAAGATATTCGATAAAATTGAAGGGTATCTCTAAAACTCTGAAAATTTTATGCGAAGGAGTTTTTAGAGATGCCCTAAAGTAATTCTGTCAGAACAAAAGCATAGTTTTAAGTCAAAACAACCGAAATATTTAATTGGATAGTTTTTTGATGAGTTCTTATTTTTGGTTATTTTTGAATTAAGGAAAGTACTATGACTGAAATGGATATTAAAATACATTACAAAACAATTTGTAAAAATTTGGCAGACCGAAAACTGAAGCCCGCTTTCGATTTACTTGAAAAGTTTATTGCCGAAAATGGTTTGGTTGTACACCTTGAAGAGTGGAGAACATTGGAGCAAACATACCAATACATGTTGAAATATACTGTTGAAGGGATTCAAGACCCGGAGCGTCAAAAAATATATAGCAGGCTAATTGTTTCTGTTTACGAACTTGCCGACAGTATTTATGAAGCGGTTAGGATTAAAAAATCATCGTCGGTGGAATATGATAAAAAACGAAGCCTGAATTTTGAATCCGTAAATTTTGAAAGTTTACTTGCCGAGTTAGAGGGTTTTTATTTGTTAGACGAGGTAATTTTTACTGGTAATGAAGTGGAAAAAGGAAACTTGACGCAGTTAGAAAATGCAAAAAATCATCAACAAAAAATTGTAGATTTATTTTATCGAATTTGGTTTATGGATAAATTAGAAACTGAAGAGATAGATTTTTTACATCGGTTTTTAACGAATGACTTAATACATAAATCGTATCAATCTTTTATTATTACCGGGCTTGTTTTGAGTTTACTGCGTTATTTCGACGAGGAAAAAATTTCGTTGCTTTTAGATGTTTACGATTTGGATGACGCGGAGTTAACCCAACGTGCAATGGTTGGCTTGCTAATTAATCTATATAAATACGATTCGAGAATACCATTTTTTAAAGCAATAACAGGTAGATTAAAGATATTAAACGAAGATCCTAAATTCAATAAAAATCTGGAGCGTGTAATTGTTCAGCTAATTAGTAGTAGAGAAACCGAAAAGATCCAGCAAAAAATTGTAGATGAGATTATTCCTGAAATGATAAAAATTAGTCCGAATTTAAAAGACAAAATGAATTTGGATAGTTTAATGGAGGATGGTTTCGACGAAGACAAAAATCCGGAGTGGGAGAAGATTTTTGAAGACTCGCCCGGTTTAATGAATAAAATGGAGGAGTTTTCTGAATTGCAAATGGAAGGTGCCGATGTTTTTATGGGCTCGTTTTCGAAGCTTAAAATATTCCCGTTTTTTAATGAATTGTCAAACTGGTTTATACCGTTTTTCCCTGAAAATCCAGAAATATCAAGTTTGGTTAATCAACCTAACGATACAAATAAACGTTTTGTTGAAGCTATAAATAGCGCTCCAATTTTGTGTAATTCAGATAAGTACTCTTTCTGTTTCAGTATTCAGAATTTACCAATAGAGAATCGCGAATTTATGGCTGAAGGAATGAATGCCGAAATGAGCCAATTTAATGAATTGCAAGCCGACGAAGAGTTAACTGATCCTGGAAAAAAATCGGGCTTTATTTCAAATCAAATAATACAAGATTTATAC
>DAOVTY010000072.1 GCA_030632865.1 Bacteroidota bacterium | reverse complement strand
ATAATGGAATTCAAAATAAAATATTTGCACGAAATTACCCCTCCTTCTTCTTCAAAGGAGGGGTGCCAGAGTGCAACGACGGTGGGGTGGTCAAGTATATAAATTGGAATTTTTACTGTACTACAAAACTTGATGGACGAAGTCGGGGTGGATAATATTGCCATGTTGCAAATTAAACCAAAACCATATACCTTTAAAACAAAAATGCCCAGATTGCATAATAGAGAATACCTAACTCAAATAAGAAAACATCTTCGCAACAATTCAACCGCATCAGAAGCCACTCTTTGGAAAATATTGAAAAAACGTCAGGTTGGAGGTTATAAATTCCGTCGTCAGCATTCTATCGGAAAATATGTGGTTGATTTTTATTGTCCCGAACTTCAACTTGTGTTGGAGCTTGATGGTGAGCCTCATGCTAATCTTGTAAACAATGCAATAGACTGCGAACGTGATGAATTTATTGAAAGTTATGGAATTACTGTTTTTCGATATGAGAACCGATGGGTTTATGAATATTCGGAGGTTATTATTCAGGAAATTTTGGAGTTTGGGGAGAAAAATAAATCTGGTTCTGTGAAATAATATAACCACCTCCCCCGTCTTCGCCGGGTACTCCTCCTTGAAGGAGGAGAAAGTTCTTTTTCCATTTCATAATGGAATTCAAAATAAAATGTTTGCACGAAATTTCCCCTCCTTCTTCTTCTTCTTGGGAGGGGTGCCGAAGTGCAACGACGGTGGGGTGGTCAAGTATATAAATCGAACTTTTTGCTGTATTGCAAAACTTGATGGACGAAGTCGGGGTGGTTAATATAATCATTTGATTAAACATCAAGAAAACGAAAAAGGAAGCCGTGTACGTACCTACAAACCACCAAAAAGTAAAAAGGAAGTCGTGTACGTACATACAAACCTCCAAAAAGCAAAAAGGAAGCCGTGTACGTACCTACAAACCTCCAAAAAGCAAAAAGTGGAGCCATGTACGTACGTTCAAACCTCCAAAAAACAAAAAGTAGAGTCGTGTACATACCTCCATGTAGTAAAAATTGAATATGTAAAAATTAACAGTCCTTTAAAAGTGCAAAAAAGTATTGTAAAGGTTAAGTATAATAGAAAAAAGATAGAATAAATTTTGCAATGATGTCAAAATGATTAATTTTGACGAAAATTATAACAAAAAAATTAACAATAAAAGATATGTGTGGAATAGTAGGAGCATTCGATTTAAAGACAGATTCTCAAGAATTACGACCTCAGGTTTTAGAGATGTCGAAAAAATTGCGTCATCGCGGTCCCGATTGGTCGGGAATTTATTGTGGAGATAAGGCTGTAATCGCTCACGAACGACTTTCGATTGTTGACCCCGAATCGGGTGGACAACCTTTGTACAGTAAAGATAAAAAACTGGTTCTTGGCGTAAATGGCGAAATTTATAATCATCGCGAAATTAGAGCCAAATACGAGAATAAGTATGAGTTTCAAACTGGTTCAGATTGCGAAGTTATTCTCGCTTTATACAACGATAAAAAAGAGAAGTTTCTTGACGATTTAAATGGGATTTTTGCCTTTGCTTTGTACGATGAGAAAGAGGATGCTTATTTAATAGGTCGCGATCATATCGGAATTATTCCTCTATATATGGGATGGGATAAATTTGGCAACTTTTATGTTGGCTCAGAGTTAAAATCGTTGGAAGGATATTGCACTAAAATAGAAGAATTTCCACCGGCACATTATTTATATAGTAAAGATGGAGAGCTTAAACGTTGGCATAATCGTGAGTGGGACGAATTTGAGAATGTAAAAGATAACCCTGCAAGTATTGATGAGTTAGCACAATCATTGGAAGATGCAGTACACCGGCAATTAATGTCTGATGTGCCTTACGGAGTTTTATTATCGGGAGGATTGGACTCTTCTATCACTTCTGCATTGGCAAAAAAGTTTGCAGCAAAAAGAATTGAAGAGGGTGATAAAAATGATGCTTGGTGGCCGCAATTGCACTCGTTTGTAATTGGTTTGGAGGGGGCACCCGATTTGGCGGCAGCACGAAAAGTGGCAGATCATATTGGTACAGTTCATCACGAAATTCATTATACAATACAAGAAGGACTAGATGCCATACGCGATGTAATTTACCACATCGAAACTTATGATGTAACATCGGTGCGCGCTTCAACACCAATGTATATGTTGGCGAGGGTAATTAAATCTATGGGAATAAAAATGGTATTGACAGGTGAGGGAGCCGACGAAATATTTGGAGGTTATTTGTATTTTCATAAAGCACCAAATGCCGAAGAATTTCATAAAGAATGTGTGTTAAAGGTTAGTCGTTTGCACATGTACGATTGTTTGCGGGCGAACAAATCTTTAGCTGCCTGGGGTGTTGAAGGACGAGTTCCATTTTTGGATAAAGAATTTTTAGATGTTGCCATGCGATTTAATCCCGAGGAGAAAATGGCTAAAAATGGGCGTATGGAAAAATGGTCACTTCGTAAAGCGTTCGAAAAATATTTACCTGAAAGTGTGGCCTGGCGACAAAAAGAACAGTTTTCTGACGGTGTGGGTTATGGATGGATTGATACCTTAAAAGAAATTTCGAGCCAACAAGTTACTGATGAGATGATGGAAAATGGAAAATTTCGCTTTCCGGTTAATACACCAATGAATAAAGAAGAATATATGTACAGGGCAATTTATAGCGAACATTTTCCTTCCGATCAAGCTGCTGCTTGCGTTCCATCGTTGGCTTCAATTGCTTGTAGTACCGAGGCTGCTTTGGCATGGGATAAATCGTTTCAGAATAATGCGGATCCGTCTGGAAGAGCTGTTATGAGTATTCACGACGATGGAGCTAAATTTGATGATATTAAAAAGGATTAGTACAATTAGGATTAGAACAATGAAATTGAAAACCACTTACTATTGTGAGTGGTTTTAATTTTTAATTTGTGTTTTAAACCTGCTTATCAACTTTCACAATTACTTTGTTTTAACTATTTTAAAACTACTCCCCATTCAGTAACAAAAAATCTTTCTCGAGAAAAAGAGTCAATCGATGGTTCTTCCAAATTGTTAGAAATATCATTATTTGATTCCTGTACAACATAAAAAAGTCTGAGAATATTTGCAGGTGTTTGCGATATGTTTAATTCTATAACTGAATCAATTATTTCGTTATTTTGGGGATAAATAACATAGTAATCTGAAGTTATAAATCTGGGTATCCAGTAATCCGTAAAGTCTTTAATCTCCTTCCCTTCAAAACCATAAATAGTTAAATTATTGGTAAAGAAATCAGTTAGATCTTGCATCTTAATACACCATCCTTTTTCCATTTGCCAAACATCTGGCTGGCTACTTTCATAAAAAAGATAGTCAAATTCATTATTAATTTTACCAAATTTATCCACAGAAATATCCCATCCATTTCTATATTCGGGTATAGAAACATCAATTTTTCCACCTTGAGGGAAACTTAAAGTAATTCGCAAATCAGTTCTATTCTCTGGGTAAATGTATATGTTTGGTTTGAATACTTGAATACAAGTGTCACAGGCATCTTCCTCTACTTCACAATCATCTGGACCACAACTTTGAAATAAATTGCTAGTTAAAAAAAGTACAACTATTAAAAAGGGAAAGCTAAGTAGTTTTATGGTTTTCATTTTAGATTTTATTTTAAGATGAGGGTAAAGTAAAAATGGTTGCGTTAGTTTTCAAAATAATTACAATATTATTACTTTTTTCTGAAACGATACTGCATTGATATATATCAGTTTAAAGGGAAGAAATTATTAAATATTATTGATAGTAGTGGAGATTGTTTATCTTCGCCGGCAAATTGAAAAACAGTTATCAATTAAATAAATAAAAATGAAAAAGTATTTGGTTTTAATTTTAGCGATTGCAACGTTTGCATGTTCGCAAGAAAAAGGGTTTAAAATTGACGTTACACTTGAGGGTGCCGAAGGCCAAGTTGTATTAGAAGAGCGTGGTGCAGGTGGCTGGATTCCAATTGATACTGCCGACGTAGTTGACGGGGTTGCCGTTTTAGAAGGCGAAGTTAATTACCCAAAAGAGTATTATTTGTCTGTTGCAGGTAACCGTGCAAAAACTTTAATTTTTGTTGAAAACACAGAAATGACAGTTAACGGAAAAGCTGATTCTTTGAACCTTGCAATAATTTCGGGCTCAGCAACACACGATAAATACGAAACGTTAAACTCTAAAATAATGGAAATATCTACAAAATATATGGCTTTGTATCAGGAATCTCGAGCTGCAAATACTGCCGGAGATACCACAAAAGGTAGAGAGTTAATGGAACAAGTTAACGAGTTGTACGAGGGCGTTGGTGTAATGCAGGAAGATTTTGTGAAAGCAAATCCCGCTTCATACGTAACTCCACATCTATTGTCGAGGTTGCAGTATGGAAAAGAGGTTGATGAATTGGATGCAATGGTTGATGCTCTCGATCCAAAACTAGATTCTGTGCAAGGAATTATTGATATAAAAGTGCAAATTGTAGCATTGAAGAAAGTTGCTGTTGGACAGATTGCTCCCGATTTTACTCAAAATGACGCTGACGGAAATCCTGTAAAATTCTCGGATATTTACTCACAACATGAATTGACACTTCTAGATTTTTGGGCAGCGTGGTGTGGTCCTTGTCGTGGCGAAAACCCAAATGTAGTTGCCGTTTATAATGATTATAAAGACAAAGGTTTTAGTGTTTTTGGTGTTTCGTTAGATAAAGACAAAGAGGCGTGGCTAAAAGCAATTGAAGATGATAAACTGACTTGGGATCATGTATCTGATTTAGCATATTGGCAAAATGCAGCTGCAAAATTGTATGCTGTTCGTTCAATACCTTCAAGTTTGTTGGTTGACAAAAATGGTAAAATTATTGCAAAAAATAAACGCGAAGTAGAACTTCGAGAAACTGTTTCAGCATTTTTAGATAAATAGAAGTCCTTTCTTTCCTCCCTAAAGGAGAGTAAAGAAGAAATAGCAAATAGAGTATTTTCATAATAAAGACAATATTTGAGACATTAAAAGCCTTTTGGAAGAGAGGCTTTTTTTATGCCTTGGAATTGCTACTTTTGAAACTTCAATGGAAAATTATTTAGGTGAAATAGCAGGTTTGTTAACAGCAGTTTTTTGGACTGTTACCAGTTTGGCATTCGAGTCGGCAGGTAAAAAGGTTGGCTCACTTTCGGTGAATTTAATTAGGCTTGTAATGGCTTTCTTTTTCATTGGAATTTATAGTTGGATTGCACGAGGTTTCTTCTTTCCAACCGATGCAACTTTGTATCAGTGGAAATGGTTGGCACTTTCGGGAATAATTGGTTTTGTAATTGGCGACTTGCTACTTTTTCAGGCATTTGTAGTTATTGGTGCGCGTATATCAATGTTAATGATGGCACTTGCTCCACCGTTTGCCGCTTTTATTGGATGGTTACTTTTGGGTGAAGTTTTATCGCCAATGAGTTGGTTGGGAATGGCTGTTACAATGAGTGGAATTATTATTGTGATTTTAAAGCGAGAAAAAACTGAAAAGAACGGAGTAGTTGTTAAAAAGATAAAATCGGGATATCCGATAACAGGAATTTTGCTCGCAATTGGTGGCGCAATGGGACAAGCGGCCGGATTAGTTATCAGCAAAAAAGGAATGGGAGAGTACGATGCTTTCTCGGCTTCGCAAATTCGCGTTTTAACAGGGATTGTAGGTTTTACTATTTTATTCTTTTTTCTGAAAAGATGGCCAAAAGTGTGGGTGGCATTAAAACATCGTCCGGCAATGAAACGAATTACTTTGGGTGCTTTTTTTGGACCGTTTTTAGGAGTTTCGTTTTCGCTTCTTGCTGTGCAACATACGCAAGCAGGAATTGCTGCAACTTTAATGGCCATTTCTCCGGTTTTAATTATTCTACCGGCAATTATTTTATTTAAAGAAAAAGTAAACGGGAAAGAGATTCTAGGAGCAGTAATTACTGTTGCCGGAATTGTTCTGTTTTTCTTTTAAAGAAAAGTCAGGTACAGTTTTTCAATTCAGAAAATCTTTTAATTCAGCCAATTTCATTTGCCGATCCATCGAAAAGGTAATACTTTCGCTTTCCACTTTATTTAGTAGAAAATACGACTTTCTAAAAAAATCGAGTTTTATTTCTGTTGTTTCGGAAAGCTCGCCCTGCTCTTTTAAAACAAAAGCTACCATTTCAATTTGTTCATTATTTAAACTTTTATCCTTTTCGAGGAATTCAATCAATTTTTCAATTTTCATTGAATTAATATCTACTTCAATTTTAAGGCATTCATAAAAATATTTTACTTCATCTAGTGCTTTCACTTTATCTCCATCTTTTCGGTAACGAAGAATTTTATGAATGGACTCGAACAGTATCATTAATTGACGCATCAGGAAATCTTTTTCTATACCCATCTTTTATTTTAATTTTCTTTTCTTAATTCAAAAGTCTAACCATCTAGTTTTTAAAGATAATGTTTAGTTTTGGACAAAATTAGAATATGGGGTATTTAGACGATATTTTTGGAGACCCGGATATTTTTAGCGATGGCTTAAAAGAAGGACTGGATTTTACTATGGATAAAGGTTATCGGGTAATGACAGAAAGTTATTTAGTTCGTCGTGGTTATTGTTGCTCCAATGGTTGTAAACATTGTCCGTACCATCCAAGAGCACGAAAAGGAAATACTGTTTTGAGAAGAGGAATTAAAAAATATTGAGTTATGCAGGGGAAAGAACTTCGGATTGTATTTATGGGAACGCCTGATTTTGCAGTAGCAAGTTTAAAAGCTTTGGTTGAAGGTGGTTACAGTATTATTGGTGTAATTACTTCACCCGATAAACTGGCCGGTCGTGGTAAAAAGTTGAATGAGTCGGCAGTAAAGAAATATGCTGTTGCAAATAATTTAAATGTTCTTCAGCCAGAGAAATTAAAAAATCCGGAATTTTTAAATGAATTAAAGAAATTACAGGCTGATTTGCAAGTTGTAGTTGCTTTTAGAATGTTACCCGAAGTAGTTTGGAATATGCCAAAGCTTGGAACATTTAATTTGCACGGCTCGTTGTTGCCTCAATACCGAGGAGCTGCACCATTAAACTGGGCAGTTATAAATGGCGAAACCAAAACCGGAGTAACTACTTTTTTGCTCGATCATAAAATTGATACAGGAAAAATTATTTTTAAGCGAGAAATTCAAATTGGGGAAAACGATACTGTTGGCGATATTCACGATGGCTTGATGGTAATTGGTGCAAAGTTGGTGGTTAAAACTGTTGATGCTTTGGCCAATGGAAATTACGAAGCTGTAGCGCAGTTGGGAATAATGGATGAGACAGAGATAAAACATGCGCCTAAAATTTTTAAGGACGATTGTAAAATAGACTGGGCAAAAGATTGTGAATTAATTCGGAATTTAATTCGCGGGTTGTCGCCGTACCCGGCAGCCTGGACAAAGTTGGTACATAAAGATTCTGGCAAAGAAATTCCCACAAAACTATTTTTTGCAAAACTATTTTTGTTTGAAGAAAAAGCGGAGCCTGGCACAATAAAAACCGATAATAAAACATTTGTAAATGTTGCTTGCAAACAAGGTTGGTTGCAAATTACCGATTTGCAGATTGCAGGTAAAAAAAGAATGAAAGTTGGAGATTTTTTAAGGGGATTTCAGCAGATTGGTGAGTTTAGGTTTGTTTAAGTTTTGTTGACATTTTATATAAAGAAGGAAGAGAAGTCTATCTCTAAGAGTCATATTTCTCTTCCTTCTTTCATTCGTAATGGCATGGGTAAAAAAAGAGCCACACAATATAATATCGAATGGCATTTTTTTATGTTTCCTAAATACTGTTATTGTTTACTTTTTCTTCCCATTCATAATAAAGAAATAGATAAGAAAGCCTAGTGCAACAAACACCAATAAAATACCAATTGGTAACACTGCATTTCTTCCATCTATCCAATCTTTATTGAATAATTTTAACAAGTCTATAACTATAAAGCCTAAGCCTGCCATAAATGCTACCAATCCCCATTTTAGCGAAGGATATTTATTTACTTCGTCACTGGTTGGTTTTGGTGCTTCAAGAATTCCAACTCTCTCGTACTGTTCTGCTTTAATTAATTTTCTTCTCAACAAGTGATCTGATATCGACTTAATAATATGATACATTGCAAAAAAGACTACTCCAGTTATTAAAATTTCTTCCATAATAATTTATTTATAAAATTTGATTTCTGAACGTTTGACTACACGAGTTATGAAAATGTTGCAGATTGATGCGATTATTTTGAAAATGAAATGTATAAGCTATAATTTTGTTCAGAGTAAGAAACATTGAAAGTATAGTCGATTCTAAAATACATTTCGGTAATTTTGCACCGTAAAATTTAAATTAATTAGAAATTGAAATATTATGAAAATTAAATCAGGTTTAATAGTAGTTGTGTTAACATTACTTATGGTACAAATTTCGTGTACTACAGAAACGCCAACAGACCTTACTAAAACTAGTTTTATACCACAGCCGGTTTCGGTAATTGCTACAGGTAATTCATTCGTTGTAAAAAGTTCAACAGTAATTTATGTTGAAGATGGTTTGCAAGAATATGGACAATATTTAGCTGCCGAACTCAATAAAATTTCTGGTTTAACTATAGAAGTTAATAGTACCGATAAAGTAACTGGAAAAGGTATTTTACTTTCACTTTCCGATAAAGATCCAGAATTGGGAGAGGAAGGTTACCAACTTACAATCGACAAAAAACATATATCAATAACTGCTAAAAATATGGCAGGCTGTTTTAACGGAATACAAACTTTATTGCAGACATTACCAATAAACGCAAGTACAGATGAACAATTAATAATTGCAACAGGAGTAATTCGCGATTTCCCAGAATATGCTTATCGTGGAGCGATGTTAGACGTTGCACGTCATTTCTTTGGAGTTGAAGACGTAAAACGTTATATCGATTTTCTGGCTGCCTATAAAATGAATGTACTTCACCTTCATCTTTCTGATGACCAAGGTTGGCGAATTGAAATAAAATCGTGGCCTAACCTTACTACGTATGGCGGAAGTAAACAAGTTGGCGGTGGCGAAGGAGGTTTTTATACGCAAGAACAATATAAAGATATTGTAAAATATGCGATGGATAGAAATATTACAATTATTCCGGAAATAGACATGCCTGGGCATACTAATGCAGCCTTGGCATCGTATGCCGAATTAAATTGCGATGGTAAAGCCACCGAATTGTACACGGGTACTGAGGTTGGATTTAGTACATTTTGCACCGACAAAGAGATTACGTATAAATTTATTGATGACGTAGTTCGTGAATTGGCCGAATTAACGCCCGGGCCATACATTCATATTGGTGGCGATGAATCTCATGTTACTGCAATTGAAGATTATATTCCATTTATAAATCGTGTACAAGAAATTGTAGTGTCGCATGGGAAAAAAGTTATTGGTTGGGATGAGATTGCAAATGCAGATTTAGTTGAGAATGCAACCGTGCAATTTTGGGCTGATATTAAAAATACAGCTTTGGGCATCGAGCAAGATGCAAAAGTAATTATGTCGCCGGCAGCGAGAGCTTACTTCGATATGCAATACGATTCTACTTCGGTATTTGGGTTGCATTGGGCTGGCTATATTGAAGTTGATCATGGATATTCGTGGGATCCGGCAACTCTGGTTCCTGAAATTACCAAAGAAAATATCTTAGGAATTGAAGCTCCTCTTTGGTCAGAAACAGTATCAAAAATGGATGATATTGAGTACCTGGTTTTTCCAAGGTTGCCCGGTTATGCCGAAATAGGTTGGACTGCTCCAGCACTTAGAACCTGGGATGAATATAAACTTAGGTTGGCTAACCACGGAAAAAGATTTGAAGCAATGGATATTGATTATTATCGCTCTACATTGGTTCCCTGGCAAGAATAAAACAAAAATTTAACTGATAAAAAAATGAGTTGTTCAAATGAGCAACTCATTTTTTTCTACAAAATATACTGTTCCAATTTAGTTGGTAATTCAATGTAAGACATTAAAATAGCTTTAAAAAAGCACTCGGAATTTTAGTTTCGAAAAAAAGTTTTTTACCTGAAATTGGATGAATAAATGAAAGTTGCTGTGCATGCAACCCTAGCCGATTAATTGGACTACTAACTGCTCCATATTTTTTATCACCAATAATTGCATGTCCAATATCGTACATGTGTACACGAATTTGGTTTTTGCGCCCAGTCTCCAAATTTACTTTCAGCAGAGTGTAATCTTTATTCTTTTTCAGAGTTTTATAATTTGTAACGGCTTTTTTTCCTCTTTTAGAATCTTGCGTAGAATGCACCTTAAAAGTTTTACCTTCCACTAAAAACGAAGTTATTACTCCTTCCGGTTTTTCAACCGTTCCTTCAACAACAGCAATATAACTTCTTTCTAATACTGTACTATTCCAAAGTTCCTGAATGTGATATTTAATTTCCTCGTTTTTTGCAAACAACATTAATCCCGATGTTTCGCGATCGAGACGGTGAACTATAAATATTTTATTATCGATGTGTTGTTGCTTTACATAGTTGCTTAACAAACTGTAAACTGTTGCTCGTTTTTCTTTAGCAGTTGAAATCGAAAGCAAGCCGGCCTGTTTATCTACAACAATCAATTCATCATCTTCGTAAATAATATCATAATTGCGAATTTTTTTATTCAGCTCAATTCTCTCTTTGCTAATTTCTATTTTTTGACCCGGAATTAGTGGATGATTAAATTGCGAAAATACTTGTCCATCAATTAAAACTTGTTTATTACCCAAAATAAATTTGATTTTACTTCTGCTTCTATTTGGCATTTGTGCAATCAGAAATTCCATCAGAGTGGTGTTTTTCGAAACTACAAAAGCAACTCTTCTATTATCTTCAGGTGCTTTCTTGTACTGTTTTTTATTTTTCTTATTCATAAAAGTTATCTCAGTTTAGAATTATTTCTGGCAATTTAAACAAAACCATTTACTCTTTATTTAACAAGTATACATATCTCATATTTTCGCATGTAAGTAACATAAACGAATGGTTTCCAGTGCCGATTCTGGGCTGTATTTTTCATTAAGAATTCCATTTTCTAGACTCTCAGAAAAAAGTGCAATTTCGTTAAAATACCCTTCATCTAAATCTCCTGCATCAATTTCAGTCCGTCCACTTTTATTGTCTATAAAAATATGATCCGCAGAATTAGAAGAGAAACTTACTGTTGCATTTTCGAATATTGCCGTAAATCCTGCCTGAAAAGGATAACTCGTTGGGAAAATATTTCCACCTTCAATCTTAACAATAATGTTTTTAGCCGGAAAATGCCAAATGGAATTTACATAGTCATGGTTGCTTAGTTTTCCTGGCAAAACGGTGCTTTCTATTTTCTCCGGAGTTTCTTGCAAAGCAAATGCAGCAAAGTCAATGTCGTGTATAACCAAATCGAAAAGTGCACCTCCCGAAATACCAAAATTTTTCTGTTTTTCTTTCCATTGTCCCCAATCTGGCAAACCTGTAAAACGACTCAACGAGAGAAATTTTAGTTTCCCATACTTCTCCGAATCAATCATTTCAACTAACTTTTTATACGGAGACATAAATCGAACTACATGTGCAACCATTAAAATCAGATTTTTCTCTTTGGCTATTTCTATTAACTCTTCTCCCTCTTTTATATCAAGACAAAATGGTTTTTCTACCAAAACATGCAGTCCATTATTTAATGCTTCTTTTACAATCGGGAAGTGCAAGTCTGTATGCACACAAACATGTACAGCATCCAATTTTTCGTTTTCTAAGCACGAGTTTAAAGTAGAATAAACTGGTATTTTGTTGAAGGCTTTAATGTCAATATCACCCGTGTCTAGATTTCCGGTTTTCTGTTCCAGTTTTTCTGAAATAGAATTCACATCTTTTTCGATAATTGCTACTAACTCCAAATTTTTGCATTTCAGAATATTCAGGCTATGTGTAATTCCCATAAAGCCAAATCCTATTACGGCTACTTTTTTCATAAGCTTAAAATTAAATACAATATAGATATACTT
>DAOVTY010000334.1 GCA_030632865.1 Bacteroidota bacterium | reverse complement strand
TAGAGTTGCCGATTTAAAATATTGGAATAATATTTACAACGAGCGTAAAATTCAGGCAGGAAAAAATCTTGATATTTTTGTTGATGACGATAACGCAGATTATTATTTAAATTTGGCTTCTCCGCAAAAAAGTAAAAGTGACGTTTCAATGTCTGAACAGATTCAAAAAAGTTCAAGCCATAAATTTTATGAAGTTTTGAATTCAGCAAAAAAAATAGAACATGTTGTGAAAAGTGGAGAATCGCCTTACGTAATTGCAAAAAAATACGATGGTGTAACTCCCGACGATATCTTAGAATGGAACAATATAGATGATGCACGAAAAATTCAAATTGGTCAGAAATTAATAGTTTATTTGAGATGATGAAACCAACGAAAATATTGCTTTTTATTCTCATCGTTTTTGCGTTGTTGGCAGGTGCTATTTTGCTTACACCAAACAGTGGTGTAAAAGCTGGTGGATTCACTTTTCACATGCCAACTTTTAGCGAGATGTTTTTTTCGGATGGAGATGCAATTGTAGATGTCTCAAAAATAATAGAAGGGCAATTCGATATTGATTCGTTGCTTGATTTAGAAGTTGATTCTGTAAATATTGAATCTGTTGAGAAGAAAATACAAAGAGCGAGTTATGACTCTTTAGTACAGAAAATACATAAAATAGAAATTAACGAGGAGGGGCGTCAAAATCTTGCACGCTTTTTCGACAAGATAAAAAAAGATTCTACTGCTCGTGTTATGCATTATGGCGATAGTCAGATTGAAGGCGACCGAATTACCAGCTATATTCGCAATAAGTTGCAGACAAAATTTGGAGGAACAGGTTTAGGCTTGCGACCTGCCGTTCAACCTTACGATTATATTTTTAGTGCGGTTCAAACAAATTCCGATAATTGGAAAAGGTACCCTATTTATGGCAAAGTAGATTCCTTAGTAGAACATAGTAGATACGGTGTAATGGGGGCATTTTCGCGGTTTGCTGTTCTTACAAGCGACTCAATTCCTTTTCGCGATTCGGTAGTTTATGAGGCAGAGTTATCTATTTCGAAATCTAACATTGCATATAATAGAGCGAAAGTGTATAAAAGAATGAGACTGTTTTATGGAAATGCAAAACGTTCGGTTTCGTTTGAGCTTGTTGTAAGAGATGATACTGTTTACTCTGGAGTTTTACGACCCGATTTAGATTTTGGAGTAATTACTTGTAATCTTCCCGAAGGCACCGATTAAATTTCCATGAAGTTTTTGGTGTGGGACAGTCCTGATATTTTTGGAGTTGAATTAGGTGATATTTCTGGAATAACTGTAGATAATATTGCATTGCGTGGAAGCTCGGGAACTATTTTTACGAAAGCCGATTTTGCTGTTAGTAAAAAAATGTATAACAGTTTACAGCCCAACCTATTTATTCTTCAATTTGGAGGAAATGTAATGCCATATATAAAAACTCAAAAGGCAATTAATAGTTATGGTCGCTGGTTTACAAGCCAAATAAAACGTATAAAACAGCTGTGCCCAAATGCAGCTATTTTAGTAATTGGCCCCAGCGACATGTCAACTAAAAAGAAGGATAAATACGTAACATACGAATATCTACCTGCCGTTGTTGATGCTTTGCGACAAGCTGCACTCTCTACTGGTAGCGGTTATTGGGATATGTACGGTGCCATGGGTGGCTACAATAGTATGCCCAGTTGGGTGAATGCCGAGCCTGAATTGGCGCGTCCGGATTATACTCACTTTTCCGCGCGAGGTGCACGGTTAATTGCAAGCATGTTTTACAATGCACTTATTTTAGAGTACAATAATTATTTGAAAGAGACGAATGGAGGAGTGGATGGAATTTAGAGTCCATATATCAGAGTTTAGAGCTAAAAGCTCGTGGCTAACAGTTGGTAGTTTATATTTTACTTTACTTATTATATTAGTCTTTGCCAATAGTTTAAAGGCTCAGGATGAGTCATATTTATACCGTGTTAATCAATACAATTTTATTAGGTACGATTTGAATGAAATGCACAACTTCGGTACTGATAAATATTCAATTCGGTTTTACGATAAGATGGAAAAGTTGATGAAAACTGGAGAAGGACGAATAAATGTTGTTCATATTGGAGGCTCGCATATTCAGGCTGGAACTTTTTCTGGGCAAATTCGCTCGCGACTGCAGCAAATGAATGGTGAAATGAATGCAGGCTGGGGATTTATGTTTCCGTACCGTATTTCGCGAACCAACTCGCCGTTTGGTTATTATATTAGATACAACGGGCGGTGGCAAAGTTCTAGAAATATTGAGAAAAGAAAATCTGG